>CALLWY010000107.1 GCA_938015865.1 uncultured Planctomicrobium sp. | reverse complement strand
AATTCTGCCGCTGCCCCCGTTGAACTCAATGGAAAGCGGATCGGAATGGCGATTCGTCTTTCGGAGAAACATCGTCCGGTTTACATTTCCGTTGGTCACCGATTGAAACTCGATCAGGCCGCAGAAATTGCCCGGCAATCTTTTCAGACACATCGAGTTCCAGAGCCGATTTTTCATGCAGATCGCATCACCAGGCGATACGAATACTGGGCCGATGATGATGCGATCAAATCCGGGTCTGATTGAGACTATCTTGCGGATTTTCAGCAGATTTCAGGGGTACCAGAGTCGAAAAAAATGTAAAAAGAAGACGCTGAAACCGGCGTTTGCAAGATATTCTTTCTTACCCCTCCTGCGAAGGCCGCTCGGCGGGCAATCGGCCCTTCAACGATGAAATACCCACGAATGCTTCAGATCATCTACATCAGTCATGCTCGTGTTCCGCTGTCGAGTGCGGATATGTCGATGCTGTTACTGAAATCGCGCGTCAATAACGATGTTCTGGACGTCACCGGGATGCTGATTTATCACGACGGAGCCTTCATGCAGCTTCTCGAAGGAGGAGCTGAAGAAGTCAGCAGTCTTTTTTCCACCATTTGCGCTGATCCCCGTCACCATGCGATCCAGGTCCTGCACCGCGTGGAGGTCGACACCCGGATTTTCCCGGGGTGGAGCATGGGATTTGTCCATTACGACAATCAGCGCCACGATGAACCTGCTGAGCTAGCCGATTTCTTTGACAAAAAGGGGCTGCCGGGCCCGAATTCAGGGACACAGGCGCTGCAGATTCTCAGCCAGTTCCGCTACGGCTCACTCCGACGGTGTGTCGAACGGGGTTTTGCCCCCGTTGCAATTCGCTGATTGCCGATCGATCGAGGCTGCCTGATAGAGCGCAGCTCTCATGGAACAGGTTCTTACCCGCTTGAACACTGTTGATTTGAGCTGACTCCCCACAACGGCACTCAGTCACCCCCGTTGCCGGGCAAAAGCCATCGAGCGGGTCCGGGGTTCGACGCCACAAGAATTCTTCCTCTTGGCGACAATTTGCGAATTTCGCTAATCTTCGCAGAGTTACTTGATCAATGAGTCCCGGGCGGGAGTGGCCTGCCGGGCGGACTCGATGTTGCACGGAAGGTCAGAAACACGATGTCGCTTCGCGTTTATAACACGCTCACCCGCGAGAAGCAGGAATTCCAGACAATCAAACCGGGCGAAGTCTCGATGTACCTGTGCGGGCCGACCGTCTACAAGCCGGCACACATTGGCCACATGGTTGGCCCGGTTATTTTCGACACGATTAAACGTTACCTCACCTATTCCGGATACAAGGTGACCTTCGTCGTCAACATCACCGATGTTGACGACAAGCTCATCAACAAGGCCCGCGACCTGGGAATGGAGGTCAAGGCCCTTGCTGAGCAGATGACAGAAGATTACTTCGACAACCTGAAGCTGATGGGAGTCGACACGATCGATCATTTCCCATATGCCACCGATTACATTGGGGCCATGCAGGAAATGATTCAGAAACTCATCGACAAAGGGATGGCCTATGAGCTGGATGGCGACGTCTACTTTGCCGTGACGCAAGATGCCGACTACGGAAAGTTGAGTGGTCGCAGCATCGAACAGATGTTGGCCGGAACCCGTGTGGAAGCAAACGACCGCAAGCAAAACCCGGCGGACTTTGCCCTTTGGAAATCTTCAAAAGAAGGCGAACCAGCATGGGACAGCCCGTGGGGTCCCGGCCGCCCCGGATGGCATATTGAATGCTCGGCGATGAGCAGCAAATTGCTAGGAGAATCAATCGACATTCATGGAGGGGGACTCGATTTGATGTTCCCCCACCACGAGAACGAACTGGCCCAGTCTGAATCCGCATCTGGACAGCCATTCGTTCGGTACTGGCTGCATAATGGACTGATGCAGTCCGGGAAGAACACCGGCAAGGTTGGGGGCGCTCACACCAAAGAAGGGGACATCGTTGCCCCCGCATGTGATCATGATGCCCAGATCGCGGGCAAACTCGCGGGGTCTGCGGGGGCGGAATCAGTGAAGACGGCGGTCTTTGCTCATCACCCCCCGGAGATTGTCCGCTTCTTCTTGTTGTCGACCCATTATCGAAGCCCAATCGACTTCTCGCTGGAGAACATTGCCAATACCGGCAAGGCCGTTGAAGGATTCTATCGGCTCTTTGAGACCGCTGGCCGGATTCTGAACAAGAGCTTCTACGACCTGATCGCTCCAACCACCCGAGAAACAACCACAGACCTGAGCGGGTTGCCCGACGATCTTCGCTCCACTGTTTCCGAATTGCGTGAGCGGTTCTGGGAAGCAATGGATGACGACTTTAATACGGGCGGCGCGATCGGAATGCTGTTCGAACTCCGTCGTGTTGTGAATGGCTTTATCAGCCAGAACAAGCTGGAACAATCCGCCACCGACCTGCAGAAGGTTCAGCTGACGACATTGCTGACACTTCTGAAAGAGCTGTCACAAGTTCTGGGCGTCTTCCGTCAGCCACAAAAGAAAGATGCCGCTGCAGATGATGCGTTCGTCAATGGGCTGATGGATCTGATTCTCGACATCCGCAAGGAAGCCCGCGCCTCAAAGAACTGGGGACTGGCCGACCAGATCCGAAACCGACTGGCTGAACTCAAGGTCACCATTGAAGACGGCAAAGAAGGAGTTCGCTGGACTCGCGGATAGAAACCCATGCACCGGCCCCGTTGGTCTGCGCACAGCCGCAGATCAACGGCAGCCCATGGTTGCTGTTTTGCGAATTTCGGGAAAAAGCAATTCTCCCGCAGGAATTTTTGATCCGTCGGGAGACCCGATTTTCACAAAAAACGAATTTTTTCGCAACTTCTCCGGGCCAGCAAAGACCGCTGAATCGACCGGGCCAGATTCCCTGAAAAATCGGAGCGAGTGGAGACGTCCAACATCTTGCAATCCGCAGGATTCGTCTCGATACTTCGGTCCACTGACCCGTTGCCGCAGAATCTGGCGACGCACTTAACCGTCAATCCCGACCACAACCTGAACGTGGTCTGTATCTGCTTCGACGAGACGATTCGATGCCCTGGTATATCTATGCTGCTTTTATTCTGATCATTGGGCTCTTCATCTACATTGACCTGAGCGTTCTTCACCGAAAAGCGACTTCCATCACAGTGAAGTCTGCACTCTTCTGGACCTGTGTCTGGGTGTCGTTGTCCCTGATGTTCAACGTCGTGGTCTATTTCCTCTACCACGGAGAAATTATCGAGGTCAACACGGACGCCTCATCGGGCAATGCCGCCTGGGATGCGGCGGTGTCCTACTTCACAGCCTATCTGGTCGAGTATTCGCTATCGCTGGACAACATCTTTGTGATTGCGCTGATTATCTCGACCTTCCGAATTCCTGAGCAGTATCAGCACCGACTCCTTTTCTGGGGGATTATGGGAGCCGTCATCCTTCGGGGAATCATGATTGGAATCGGGACAGCGATGCTCGAACGGTTTGAGTGGACGATGTACCTGTTCGGCGGCCTGCTCATTTTTTCCGCGATTAAGATGCTCTTCAGCAATGATGAAGAAATCGATCCTGAAAAGAGTGTTCTGATTCGAATGGTCAGAATGATTTATCCCGTGACAAACAATTTTGACGGGAAGCGATTCTTCATGAAGATCGACGGAAAAGTCCATGCAACTCCGATGCTGCTGGCCCTGCTTCTGATTGAAAGTTGCGACGTCGTCTTTGCGGTCGACTCTATCCCGGCTGTCTTCGGTGTCACAAAGGATCCGTTCATTGTGTTCACCTCCAACATCTTCGCCATTCTGGGGCTGAGGTCTCTGTATTTTGCCCTCGCTGGAATGATGGGGCAGTTTGAATATCTCAAATACTCTCTGATCGTTCTGCTGCTGTTCGTCGGAATCAAGATGATGCTCCCTCACGAATATCATGTGTCCAATGTTCAGTCGCTGATGATCATCGGCAGCATTCTGAGCCTGGGAATCATTGCGAGCCTGCTGAAACCGTCTCATCCCGAGTCAGAAGAAACCTCGGATCTTCCATCAGAATCGACGAAGGAGTGATCGCCTCACAGTTCATCAGGGAGAGCATTGATCGTGTCGACCAGCCTCCCTCCTTCATTCCATTCACGAAACGGCCCGGCAGCCCCAAACGACTGCCGGGTGTTTTTTTGCCCCGGGTGATCCGGGCGATTCTTCATCGTTGAATGGAACAACCAATGACAACGCCCACAGGTTGACCCGTTGATTTCACGTCCAAAAAAGTCCGCCATTCTGGCGTAATCCTCCCTGATTGTCACATTCAGGGAGTTCGGGAGGAAATTCTCTCAAGGTCCGCCCCCTCAATATCTCAACGGGAGTGACCTGTTCCGCCGGGACAGAAATGAAATCAGTGACTCAACGACATTCCTTTCCTTCATAAGATTCGAGTTTGACCTGTTGTGAAATGGTCAATCCCGCGATCAGCCCCGGTTGCGATCAGTCTGACCGCTGCATACCGAAGAGCCGGAAGAACCTGTTCCCGAAGAAGGGTTTCCAGATCGATTTCGAGCGATTTCTGCGACAATGACTGAATCATGAGATCGGACCGACATGGCGCACAACCTGCGCTCAGGCATGTCGTTCCGTACGTCCGGCATGTTCGGAGCGTCATGCCCGTTGCCCTCTCTTCCCCTCCGATTGAGAAGGATTCCGTCAAAGCCGGGCAGAGAACTCCCCGATACTTTTTGTGCGGAGGAATCGCAGCGGGAACTATCCCCCACACTCAACAGAAGGAGATGTGGATCAGGCGCAGGGGAGCGCAACCGAGTTTGAGCGAGGACCTCGACGTCCATTTGAGAAGAGGAGTTTCAGTTGAGTCATTCTCATCTGGCAATACGGCATCTCGTCAGAAAGCTGGAGCTGCAAGAAGGCCGCCGGATCTCCAACAAGCCGCCATTGCCACGTTGGATCGTCGAATTCGCAGAACGTCTTTCCGAACGATTTGAACCCTTCAGCGGGGTCGCCCGCGTCGGTTACGAATGCGTTCAGGGAGACCAAGGGTATGAACTGGCGATTTTTCTGGGAGAGCTGGAAAAAGTTGGTGGAGCGGAAGATGGTCAGCTGCGCCCGATCAACTTTCGGTTCGACCTGAAAGACCTGTCCAACGAATTCGATTCCATCAGTTCCATCTCCTGGAATGCCTTCCCCAATAGCCACGTCTGTTTTGACTCCATGGCTGATCTTTCATTCCTGACGGTGGATGGGGTTGTGAACGGTCATCCGATTCGACTTCAGCTGCACGCCGGTCCCCCTGACAGCATTGGACCGGGCCTCCGAGAACATCAGGATGGGCGACTTGAACTTGTCTGACGGGAGCTTCAGGGATAATGCCCCCCGAGTAGGGAATTGAGGACAGGAGCGGAACCAAAACGATTCCATTGACACAGTGCGAACAGGTCTTTGCGGGACCTCTCTGAGCGACAGTGGCCTTCGGAATGACGAACCGAAGGCCACTGTCCTTTTTTAATCTTTCATCAGACAAGTCACTCGACCGCTCTTGAGCACAGATCGAAAACACCTCAGCGCGACATCACGGCAATATTACCGGTCACTTTGACTTTAATCTTCCCGACACATTTAGCTCCTTCCGGCGTGTTCACGCGAAACAGCAGTGGGCCGGTCTCTTTTGGGGTGATCTCTTTTTGTGTTCCAACCAAAAAGGGACGGGGAAGATCACGTTCATTTGCCCTCCGTCCCTGAGTTTCCGGGATCTTTCCGACAACGGCCATCAACGCCCCGCAGGGAATTCCCTCCACGACCCCATTGGTCACATTGTTATTTGAGTAACCTCCTGGTCCGACACTCTCATTGATAGAGAGACGATAGGTTCCATCTGCTTCAAGTCGAATCGGCTTATCTTTACTGACGAGAATTCCGGTCGCAACCCATCCGCTAGAGACATCGACTTCGATCGTCTGGACGTTGTCCTTGAAGATCGCTTCCTCATACTGCTTGAGCTTGTTTTTCACGACTTCGGCATCAGGCTTCAGCTTCAGAATATTGCGAAGCATTTCGCTCGCCTTCTGCTTGTCCCCCGCTTCGTCATACTGCTTGGCCAGGTCTGCAAGTGTGGCGATGTATTCGTTCTCCGCCTTTTCGGCAGCAGAATCGAGTGTCCGTGTGTTCTGCGGGGCACCGCGACGTTGCGCCTCCACCTCAGCTGGAGGCAGAAGCGTCAAGCTGCAGCAGAGTCCGGACAGCAACAAGAAACGTGGCTCAATTCGCATTGTTGATTCTCCCGGGAAACAGACTGACGGGAGAACTGGAGCCCGCTGCGGACTTTCCCCAGTTCCCTCTTGTATCTGGAAACGGATTTTTCAGAACAGATTCATCAGATAGTTGGCTGCATTGTAATAAATGACCACTCCCAGCATATCACTGAGCGACGCAATCAGCGGATTGGACATAAACGCCGGATCCAGTCCGAGACGTTTGAGTGCCAGTGGCAGCATGGCTCCAAAAAACGTCCCTGCAGCAACGACGAAAAAGACAGTCAGACCCACCACTCCTCCGGCCCGCGTCCCGACCATCAGCCAGGCAACGATCATTGATGTAAGTGCCAGAACCAGTCCCAGAAGGGATCCGATGCGGATTTCCCGCCACGCAATCCAGCGAACCCGCCCTTCGGTCTCATTCAGTGCAAGGGCACGAATCATCAGGGTTGCGGACTGAGAACCGGCATTCCCTCCACTCGCGAGAACCATCGGGAGGAACAGAACCATCCAGTTCATCTGTTCCTGATGTTCAAAAAAGTTCAGAACCTGTGCTGTGAGTGTGGCCGCCCCCAACAGAATGAGCAGCCACATTCCCCGATTCAGTGCCAGGGTGAAAAAGGGGGTCTCGACGTAACTGTCTTCCAGTGGCGTCATCCCCCCCGCGAGATACGCATCCTCGGCCGCTTCTTCCTGAATGACTTCGGCCGCATCGTCATGTGTAATGATCCCGACGAGACGATGCTGATTATCAACAACGGGAATCGCGATGAACCCGTATTTCAGTACCTCATTAGCCACAAATTCCTGATCATCATCGACTCGTACCGAGATGACATCACGCTGCATGATGTCAGAAATGCGTGCACCGGGATTCGCCTGAATCAGGGTTCCCAGAGAGACAAATCCGATCAGATGCCGGGATTCATCGGTCACATAGATGTAATAGATGGTTTCCCGTGTCGGCGCCTGGACCCGCATTCGGTCGATCGCCTCTTTCACCGTGATGTCCGATGGAAGCCAGGCATAATCCGTGGTCATAATCGACCCGGCGCTTCCTTCCGGGTATGAAAGGAGCTTGCGAATGTCGGCCCGTTCTGCCTGGGCCACAAAGCGAAGAAGTCGCTCGACCCGATCCGGATCAAGGCGTTCCAGCAGGTCGACCCGGTCGTCCGCAGACATTTCTTCGATGATCCGCGAGAGCTGTTCTGGCTCAATGGAATCGACCATTTCCACCTGAGTCGGCAGCGAAAAGAAGGAGAAGATTTCTGCCTGTTTTGCTGGGGTGCAATGCGAAAGAACTTCCCATGTCTGCTTCGAAGGAAGGCCTTCAAGGACCTCGGCGGCCACCCCCGGATGCAATGCATCACAGAATTCACGCATGGCCGAAACATCCTGCTCATCCAGCATGAGCTGCAGGTCTGGCAAAAGCAGAGAGTGATAGATCGATGGGGCCATAAATGCAAAACAGGTTGGGAGGAAAAACTCTGTGGTCCCAGGAGATTGGGGCAGACAGTTCGGACACCCCTGCTGCGGGGCTCATCAGTAGATGAACAGCAGGGAGATGATCACCGCAACAATCCCCAGAGCGGCTAAAACAATATAGGCGGGCGACTTTCCTTGCCAGACCCCAGAGGAATTGTGAACGACGTATTCTCCGCAGACAGGACATTGAGGCGCTTCTTCATAAATCTCGGCTCCACATGCCGGGCACGGAATCGTTCCCGAATCTTCGGGGTCTTCTGGAAAGTCATCGTCCTCCCAGTCGTCATCGTCGTACATGCCCGCTCCTTTTCCCAGTCTGTCTTCCTCAATAAACCTGTCCGAAGCAATCTCCTGCCATCATGACTCTGATGAGGAACTTGCTGGCGCCAGCTCGCCATTGCCTTGATGCACAGAGGGCGACTTCGGGATATCCTCCCGGCTCTGCTGCACTGAAATCGGACTGGCTGTTCGAAGCAGAAGATCCCGTTGTGGGACAGGAATGACAATTCCCGCTTCAGCAAATGCCTGGACGATACGAACGTACGTCTGGTGCATCGTCTCCGCGCGGTGCTCCATATTCGGAAGATAGGCTCGAATCACAAACCGCATGGCGCCGGAGACAAATCCGTCAAAAATCACCATCGGGGCGGGATCTGTCATGACATGCTGCTGAGAGCAGATCACCTTGAGCAAGACCTCCCGCACCTGAACCGGATCGGAGTTGAGTGCGACATCAACATTCAGAACGAATCGATTGGTTGTATCCGTCAAGGTCCAGTTGAGGAGTTTACCGGTGATGAATTCCTTGTTCGGAACGATGTATTCCTTGCGATCCCAGTCGACAATTGTGGTCGAACGAATACGAATGCGACTGACCGATCCGGTGACAGAATCGATGGTCACAACATCTCCAACGCGGACCGGTTGTTCGAAGAGAATAATCAGACCGGAGATGAAGTTCGCAAAAATCTCCTGCAGTCCAAAGCCGAGTCCGAAGGTCAAGGCAGCAACGAGCCACTGAACGTTTTCCCAGGAAATGCCGATGGTGAGTCCGAAGACATAGATCCCCACGACAACGATGGCATAACGGGTCAGCGATCCGATGGCATAGCGCACGGAGCGATCCAGCGGAAGACGTTCCAGCAGAAGCATTTCGACCAGACCGGGAATGTTTCTGGCCGCCGTTGCAAAAAGAATGGCGACAAAGCTGGCGAACAGCACTTTCGCAACAGAAAGCCCCAGCAGCGGAATGGGGTATTGATCCAGCCGCTGAAGCGCCGGAAGGACATCAATCCAGATATACCAGATCCAGACGAGCGAGGCGACAAGGACCGTTGTATTCAGCACACGTTTGGACTGCATGCTGACTTCGACGAGATTAGTCCGCGCCTCCTGCGCCTCCAGCTTGGTCGCGGAGCGCCCTTCTTCCTCTGGATTTGATTCTGCGAGAGCCGCACGAACTTCCCGGGCATGCTCGATGGCAAGCCGACGATGTCGCAAGGTCAGCCAGCGAATAAAGGTTGCTTTTGCGAATAATGCGCCAAAGACAACCATCAGAGACTGGGCCAGCCGAACGGAGAGCTGCCCAGCAGCGTAGGTATACCCCGCAATCGTCAGACCCGCGAGAAAAAGAGGCAGGGAGACCGCGATCAGATGCCAGACCGGTGAAAGCTGCGCCGACCAGCTTCCGGGATGAAGTTCATTCCATTCCCGCAAAATCCCCGTCTTTTTCGACGTCAGACGATGAAGGGCGTAGGCCAGCAGAAGATAAAAGACAACACCACAAGTTCGTTCCAGAGGCAATGCCTCTTGATCCGGGGTGCGGGAAAGGATGATCACCGCTGCGAGGATCACGGGAGTCGCCAGCATGATCAGTGAGGACAACTGAATCATCACAACGCGATTGACTCGCTCCGGCCACTGGAAATGAGCCACTCCCAGACCACGATCCCGGCAGGTGTTTCGAACAAGTTCCAGCCAGTAAAGCCAGATCGTGATGGTTAGAACATAACCTGACAAAAGCGCTGTATCTGAGGAAAGCCCCTTCCCTCTCCACGCCAGAAAGAAGAGAGGAAACGGCCAGACCAACGACTTCAGGGTGGTCCAGAAAATGGCCTCCCATGTCGGCTGCATGGAGGTATTCAGACGACTCGCAGCCTTCTGCCCCAGCGAAATGATGTATTTTCGCTGTTGACGCTGGGTTACCAGCAATGTCACCCACACCAGAAGTGCAGCAATGTAGACAGCAGGATTGACAAAGGCATCCTTCCGATATTCGTCGGCCAGTCGAATCCACTCCGTGGTCCCGAAAAGATACAGAAGGCTCGCTCGATCATGGATCACATCCTGAATTCTCAGCAGACTGCTAGTGGGGACCCAGAGAATATTCTCGACGATAAACTTCTGAAATGATTCGGCAGCATTGATCAGTTGCTGTTGCTGGGCGTCGAGTTCATCCAGTGCAGAGACATAGGACTCATTTGCGCTCTGAAGTTCTGTCAGATATTTCTGCTGCTGCTCATAAGCCCGCCTTACATCGCGAGCGACCTGGTTGTATTCGAGCTGCCTGTCATCCGAGAGCTCTCCCATGGCAGCTCCCGGGAAGATCTGCTGCATGGCCAGCGAGACTCGATGATCCAGTCTGGAGAGCATGTTGATGCGAGATGCGACATCAATCAGCTCCATCTGAGCTTCCTGACTCAGCTGAGTCCGTTCCGCGATCTGATCCCGATAGGTCCGCAGATCGGGCAACAGCTTCCCTTCATTCCTCAGTCGAATCCCGAAGGCCTTGTTGGAACCGATCTTTTCCTGACGATTGGCCAGATCCTTGTGCTTTGTCGTCAGCCAGTTCGTAATCGCTTCCGCATCGGCAATCTGTTCCTTGAGTCGCTTCTCCCGCTCGCGAAACGAGATTTCTTCTTCGACGATTTCAACGTTCTGGTGATAGATGTCCTTGATCAGAGGGATTGACGAATATTCTGCGTCCGCACGAGCCACATCCGAGCGGTCTTTCGCATCCTTGCTCCGCCTTCGCAGCACCTCCCGCTGGAGATACGCCACTTCCTCCCGAAGCCTTGCCACTCGAACCGTCCATTCATTCCGGGCCAGCTGAATGAGATTGGCCGCTTCCTGTGCCGAGAGAAGTGCTGCCTGTGCCTGAATTGCGGGTGATTCGTTCTCCAGCTTCTTCCGCTGAGCCAGCAATCGAAACCGCCGGACGAGGACCGAGATCGATGGCTCATCGCCGGCCCCCAA
Source organism: uncultured Planctomicrobium sp. (assembly GCA_938015865.1). Lineage (GTDB taxonomy): Bacteria > Planctomycetota > Planctomycetia > Planctomycetales > Planctomycetaceae > Planctomicrobium. The sequence goes on along the minus strand of CALLWY010000107.1, from coordinate 36,245 downwards.
TCGGGACAACTCAACCGTATTCGCTTCCAATTCTCCGGGAATCGCAGCGAGGCGTTCCTTGATATTTTTCTGACGGAGCGCACGGTCATTGATTCGCTTTTCGGTCTGTGCCAGTTCATTTTGGGCATGGACCAGATCCTGCTGCTTGCTCGCAAGAGCCTGTTCCAGTGCCGAAAGCGTCTCCAGATCCTGAAACGTTTGTGGCGATTCCCGTTGTGCCGCTTCCAGACTGGCCTGCGCCCGTTGACGGGCCGATTCAATCTCTGTGGCCTGTTGTTGCCAGGCTTTGAAATTGGCTGCGTACTCGGCTGACTGAACAAGATCTGCGCGGGCCTGTTCGAGCAGATCCAGCAACGACTTGACCTGTTCCGGTTGAAGATCTCCCGAAGACTCGACCCGTTTCTTCAAGTCCTCCAGCGTGGACATCGTGACCTGATCGGTGTCGGCGGAGGTCGGAGGAGTTTCAGCACGAGTAGCGCCTGCGGAGGGAGAATCACTCGGGGCCGTGGCGGGAGCTGTGCCTTCAGGGGCTGGCTGTTGTGCGGGTAACGAGGGGAACGGAGGCTGTGCGCACGTACTCCTTCCTGTCAGGACAAAACCTGTCACAAACAGAAATGCGACAATCCCCCACGAACCCCGAAACACGATTGCGAACTCCCTTTTCAGCATCGGCCGTATTCTCTTGTTGAAGAACGTGAGAATGCATTCCGTTTGCACTCTGACGCCGATTGCATCCACTTGGGCACAATCGGTGCTCTTTCTTTTGTTGGTGACGAAGTCTCGCCGGTCGAATCTCTCAACAGGTCCTTTCGTGGCACACCATCGAGAGACCACAGCATAGCGGATTCGCTCGAGAGAATCCGCCCCTCCCCGCCTCAGAACGGAACGACGGCCCGGGCCCTGCCCAAGGACACCAGAGTTCCTTGAAATTTCCCCACCCGATCTTCAGAATATGGGAACGGGCTGTGCGGCCTCGCTACGGCTTCGCGGCCGATTCCTTGTCGCTGGGAGAAAAGTCAATTTCGACGCGTGAATTGATCGTGAATAACGTCACACGCTGGTTCAGAAGATCGCCGACAAAAGCAAATGGCGCTCGATCTCCCTTCAATTCCTGCAGCAATTCTCCGGTTCGCCGATCGTAACATCGGAGGATCAACTGGGGTGAGGAGTCACCGGAATCAACATCGGGCTCGGCTTCATCCTCGTCACCATCGACGCTGTCATCGACCTTATCTGCCGGTTTTTCGTCGCCTGACTCCGAATCGGGCGCGGGTTCCGCTGGGGGGGCTGGAGTTTCGGGAGTCGCTTCGGTCGGAACCGGTTCCTCGCGAACTTCGTAGGTCAGGAGTGCGAAGACCGGGAGATCCTTCGGCTGATCGAGTCGAAAAGCTCCTTCAAGCCCTTCGCGCTCCCAGAGCAATTCCCCTGTGTCTCTCGAAAAGCAGTATCCGGTCCCCCGCACGGTGGGACTGCGAAAGGTTGCAAAGTTGTATTGGCCATCGGTCAGGATTTCCTTCATCTCGTCGTTCGAAATCACGACCAGAAAATCGTCACGGGCCACGCTGCAGGAGATCTTCATGACTGGTCCGGAACGATTCAGTCGATGCTCCCGAACGGTCTCCCCTGTCCGCAGGTCGATGAATTCCATGACACCATCAGGAGACAATAATCCCATCGAGCGTTGATCGATCTCAAATGGAATGGTTCCCGCCACCCATTCTCGTTTCCAGATCACCGAATTGTTCGCGAGATCGTGCCGCTGAAGGACGACAGGTTCACTTGGAACACTTTCTTTTGATTTCGGTTCCGAATCCGATTCCTCGTCCTCTGATTCGGACTGATTCTCTGTGATGAACGGGTCCCCGTGGGCCATCGTCAACATCATCCATCAACATGAAGGATTTCCTGAATGGGATGTTTCCGTTCATCTCTCCTGAGAAAGCGACCATCGACAGCTCGGTACAGCGTGATCACTCTGGACGTCGGGGCGATGACCCCCACCATCTCGTCATTTCCCACGACAACTGGCCGTTCGGGCAGGTCATAGCGTCGCCAGATTTCTCGACCGGTTGCGGTTTCCATCGCGACGAGCATTCCCTGTTGAAGAATGCAGAAATACCCCGGGCGCACCGGTCCGACTGAGGTCAACGGGTGCAAAAACTCATCGAGGAGCTGAACTTCAGGGGTCTCGAACCCCGGACGCTGCTTCTGAATGACCGGCTTGAAGCTCATTAACAGATTGTCGCGCTGCCCGATGGTGTTGATGAATTCCTTTTTGGGCGGCCAGAGGATCTGACTGGAGCGTCCTCCTGTCGTGTTGAGCGGAGCAATTCCAAAGACTTCACTACCACACTGCAACACGCCGATATCTTCGAACCCCCAGAACAGCGTCAGTTCGGGTTGTCGGCGGAGATTCTTCGGCGCCGGGGGGAGTTTCTGATACCAGGGACGTCCCCACCCCGCCCCGTTCCAGCGAAGTGCCAGATATCCAGGAAAATCCATTTCGACGTTCAGAGTGTCGAAAAAGCTCCCACGGGTCGTCTGGACAGGAACGGGATGCAGGAGGACTTCGCGGGAACTCCCGGACTTCAGTTCCACCCGCGGCTCAGACTTGTGCGGCCAGCTACGGCAGTACGAATCACGTTGACACGCCTCCCCCAGTCGCTCAGTCCAATCACGAACTTCAACCGCAACCGTTTTTCCGTTGGGAAGAACAACATCATCCGGAAGACTCTCCAGAGACTGGAGCCATCGTTGAGCATCTGCCCATCGGCGGGAATGAAACGCTGCCGAGATCAGGTGCGAGATCGCCCCTGCTGAGACAACTGGATCGGTGTCTTGAGACAAAAGTAACCAGTCCAGTTTTTGCCGGGCCAGCTTCTCCCTCTGTTCATCTGCAGAGAACTGGACCCGCCAGGGGCGGGCCGCCGAAACCAGTCCGACACAGGTCTGAAGTCGTTCCGCCTCTTCCTTCGAAAGCTCTGAAACCGGAGGCAATCGATCATTCAATTGCCGGGAAAGCCCATTAACGGACTCGATTGGCTGACTCGACAGATAGTGTTCCGCTTCTGCCTGAAACCATCTGTCGAGACGAGTTCGAAGGTCCTCCTGATCGGAAGGAAGAAAAACGTTCAGCTCCTCCATCGGCGTCTGGAGCCACAGCGAAAGGAACTCCTCCCAATTGGACTGTTGCAGTGCGAGACGTGCCCGGACCTGACGCCAATGAGCCCGCTCCAGAGGAAGAGGAGAGACAGAACGAATCGACTCCTCCAGTTCCGTCGTTCGTTCCGTTGGCACTTTCGCTCTGGATTGATCCAGCAGCAGTGAACGAAGTAAACGGCGAAGCGATGCCACTTCCTTTGATTCGCTTTCAGGAGAGGCCTTGATCAGCTCCTGCAATTCAGCGATGAGCGAATTTCCTTCCCCCCGTTCAACATGATTAATGATCTCATCGTGGCGGGACCGGAATCGTGCGAGATGGGCAGCCTGCTGGGGAGACTGAAGCTTACGGACTCCCTGAAGACTTAGCTCATACACCCCTCCGGCAAGAGTGACCAGTTGGCGCGGATTCAGTCGGTATGGAAGGACCCCATCGGACTCCAACGGGGTCAGTTGGAATTGAAAGGAGCATTCCACCCGCCCGGTCGGAAGGTGAACCCGGGCAATGTCTGATTCAAACACCGGGAACAGATAAGTCTCCCCAATCAGGCTCCCGCGTCCGGCCGGTTGTGGGATGATGGATTCCCAACGAGTCGTTCCGGTCTCAAGATCCACGCTGCGCATGGACCGTTTTGCGATCAGAACCAGTGAGGGCGGAGACTGAGTGACCACCAGATGGACGGCTTGTTCGCGGGGGATCTGCCGCACGAGCCTTCCTGTCCGGTGATCGAGAATAAAAATCTGGTTCGATTCCGGAGTGACATAAATCAGATGCCCCGCTGAATGAAGCAGCTGGACCTCCTGCCACCCCCCCCACGCTTCGAATCCGGTTGATCGAAACTGATTCCAGTCCTGTTGCAGCTCCAGATCGTCGGCGACTGTCCGGGGCATTCGTACTGCCCACGTGATCTCGCCGAACAAGGGATCGATCGAGAGGAGTAGTCCATCCCCGGTGGCACAGATCAGTTGCCCTTCGTGAATCTCGATTCGAGCCGCCAGTCCACTTCGAAGTTCTTCGCGGTTGAGGGAGGACAACGACGACGCCATCTCCAGAGAGTGAAGGAGCTTTCCGGTCGACGCCTCCAGCGTGAACAGCTTCATCGACCCGGTACTGGTCGATTCCCCCAGCGCATACAGTCGGTCACCAAAAATGGCAGGAGGGCCACTGAAATAGATTTCGGCAGCGGGATGACCATCGAAGGACCAGACCTGTTCCCCGGTGCGGGAATCAACACAGATGATCCGGCTGGCAGGAGGGGGCGGATTAGAATTCTCGCCGATTTTCAAGACCGGATCTTCCAGCGAGATCATTTCCACGAGATACAGGAACGTTCCGCTCGCGGTCGTCCGGGACGTCAGGGTCTCATCGAAAACTCGTAAAGCCACGGAGATCGCAAAGAGACGGCGGCGGGTGACATTGCTCAGGTCGCCCGGAGACCGCATCCAGTTGGACATATACCCGGGGATCTCCCGCATCCAGAGCTGTTCTCCAGTCTCGGGATTCAGCCCGGTCCACTGGGAAGGGCCGCAGGCAACGATCACCCCGTCTGCATCCGCCAGCGACATTGACGGGTAAGGGCCAAGCCCACTCTCCCGAAGTTCCCGATAGGTGCTGTCGAGGATCTCCCTCACCACCGGATTCATTTCGATCGGACTTTCCCATTCAGCAATGCGGGACGGGAAAGTTTGGGAGACAAACTTCAGTGATTCCGCCGGGAGCTGTTCCGAAGACTTAAGGCGTCGATGAGTCCGATTCAGATCAGACAGGACGCGATGGGGGGAAACCGGTGAGCCGGGACGTTCGCTCAACAGCGTCGCTTCTTCCCATTCTCCCAGATCAATCAGACGGGCTGTCAGCAATTGAAGGGCACGTTCCGAGGCCGCGGTCAATCGGTAGCAGCGGGCGACCTCACGCAGGGCATCGACGTCGCTATCGGCAATTGCCTGTCTGAGCTTCTCAGCAGCCACCGGTTCCGCCAGACGCCGATAGACCGCCTGCCCCTCCTCAGGAAGCTGCATCAGGACCTGTGTCGCAGCGACCGAAACACTTGCAGTGCTCCCCTGATATCGAGTCAACAGGCCGGAATCTTCGAGCTGCAGCTGAAGCAGGACTTCGGCAATCGGCACCCAGTCTTTTCGTTGAATCGATTTCTGAATTCCGTCAAAAACCCGGTCAAACTCACGTTCCGTGACAAAGGTCTGAAGCCGCGTAGGGAACTCTTCGGAAGGGGCGTCCCCAACAATGGCAGCCCCCTCCTCGACCGCGTCCTGCCCCTGCCCGTCAACCGAGGCGATCATCCCCATGGGACCTGTGACCAATGCCACGAAAACAACCGTCGCCGCGATCATCTGCTCCTGACAGGGGTGATGCCATCGCCCCACTAATGCCAGGAATGAAGACACAACGGCTCGAAGGTGTCCCAATGGGGAATTAATCTGCAAAATGCGTCTCCCGGATTCAGGCTCCCAGGCTTTGTCGCAACTGGGCGAGATCGTCTTTGACGTCTTCAAGAGCCGCTCGCAACTCCTGAATTTCATTTTGTAGTTGTGCCACAGTCTCTTTCAGGTGATTCAGTTCCGAACTCACGGACTCGGAGACTGCAGTACCGGCGCCCCCAGAGTCGTCATCGCCCTCATCAGCAGTAGGATACGTGCCGGGGATGTAAGCCGGACGGGAAGGTTGTTCCGTCGAGAGATAGAAGCAATGGTCAACTTCCACTCCTCGACGCTCCAGAGGACCATCGCAGCTGACAAAATTCTGGGCAATCAGCCCTTCAACCTCTTTTCTCAGATCGTCCAGACTCTCAATGGGAACCATCCGACTGGCTCTCGCCCGAAGCTCTCCCATCTGCTGGCGCCCCCGCAGGAGGAGTTCCGTCATGATCGCCAGCTGAGGCTCTGAAAAAGGAAACCGCTTGCGGACGTAATGACGATACCGTTCTGTTCGTCCGGACTCGGTATGAACGACGGCCACCAGTCCCATCTTTCGAAGTTCATCCAGCGCATCCAGGACGGCATCTTCTGTGTAATTCGTGACCGGGCTCCGGTTGCTCTTCTGATTGCATCCGACCGTCAGCCCCTTCAGAGTCATGGGATAGCTTTCTGGAACAGTGAACGCCTTTTCCACCAGCGTACCCAGCACTCTTCGCTGGACCTTGGTCAATTCCCGAACCTGTGGAAGATCGTCCGACGTCCCCTGATCTGTCTCGAAGTCACTCATGTTGTCGATCCTGTTGGCAGATTGAATCGGCAAAGCCGATCGGCCTGACGAGTGGATGACCAGCAGAATCCATACAAGCGGTCACATTCATCAAAGCCCTTCTTTATGGGAGGGTACCAAGTCCCATTGAAAGGGTCAAAAAGGGGAATTTCATTCTTCTGAATCGAATGGACTCAATGTCCCGCTCTTGAAGCCCTTTCCTCATATCACGCACGATTCAATTCAATAAACGCACGCCACATCAACTGAGTGCGTCCGTCAGGCGGATGAACTCCTGTTCCGATTCCCGATGGCCTTTCCCCTGCAAACCGAACAGAGAAGATGTTCAAGGTTCAATTTTCTATTGCGTTTGCCGAAAATCTACATATCATGAAACGTTGAAATCATCTCTTGTCGAGTCGAAAAGTTTCACTCGATGGACCTGATTTCTGCGGTGCTCAGGGCAAGCGTTCACTTCATTCGAATGCCCACCTCTTTACGACACCTGAGCATTCTGCCGCCGTGAGTTGCGTTCTCGCCCAAATCCCCGGAACCCGCTGACCTCCCACCCAAATGGTCACACAACTCCATGGGTTACGCTGATGTTCAAGCCAAGTTGGAATCGCCGCTGGCTCACGAATCTAGCACTGGCAATTCTCACACTGACTGCGACTTTCCACACAACATCTGCGGAAGACGCTCCTGCAAAGGTCAGCTATCAGACTGACATTCTCCCGATTTTTCAGGCTCGCTGTCACGGGTGTCATCAGCCCGCAAAACCAGGGGGAGGCTACGACCTGACCCAGTTTCCCCAGCTGTATCAGGCTGGTGAAAGTGGAGAGGCTGCCATTGTCCCCGGAAAGCCGGATGAGAGCGCCCTCCTCAGCCTGATCACTCCTGTGGATGGCAAGGCAGACATGCCGAAAAAAGGGCCGCCACTGACGTCTACAGAAATCGAGCGGATTCGCCTGTGGATCGAGCAGGGGGCCATTGATGACTCTCCCTCCCAGACTCAGGAGAAGTACGATCAGAATCATCCCCCGGTCTATTCCCGGCCACCGCTGGTAACGTCAATTGCCGCTTCTCCCGATGGAACTCTTCTTGCTGTTGCCGGATTCCATGAAGTCCTCCTCCGCTCTGCTGATGGAACTGAGCCTCGCGGACGACTCGTTGGTCTTTCCGAGCGAATCGAGTCGATTGCCTTTTCCCCAGATGGAACCAGGCTGGCAGTCGCAGGTGGAAATCCGGGCCGAATGGGAGAGCTTCAAATCTGGGATGTCGCTTCTCAGGAACTGCAGTTCTCCCTCCCTCTGACAGCGGACACCATTTACGGTGCGAGCTGGTCCCCGGATGGGAAGCTCGTCGCTGTCGGGGCATCCGACAATGCAGTTCGTGCATTTGATGCGGAAACCGGAGAACAGGTCTTTTTCAATGCGGTTCATGAAGACTGGCCATTGGCAACAGTCTTCTCTGTCGATGGCTCGCTTCTGGTCTCCGCGAGCCGGGATATGTCGACCAAGTTGTATAACGTCCCGACTCAACGATTCATTGATAACGTGACCTCCATTACTCCGGGAGCATTAAAGGGGGGAATCTCTTCCCTTCAGCGACACCCAACCCGAAACCAGATTCTCGTTGGGGGATCAGATGGTACCCCGCGCATCTATCGGATGGAACGGGTCATCGCCCGAAAGATCGGGGATGATGCCAATCTGGTTCGCAGCTTTCCGTCGATGGAAGGACGCATCTACAGCGTCTCCTATTCTCCCGATGGAGAGAGGATTGCATGCGGATCGAGCCTCGACGGTCATGGACAGGTCGCCATCTATCGTGCAGGCGACCTCCCCGAAGCAACCGAAGAAATTCAGGCAATCCTGAAGAAAATGGAAAAGGGCCCCAGCGAAGAGGAACTCAAGAAACTTCACGATTATCTGAGCAAGAATCCCCAGCTACTTCTGGTCCACAAAATTTCCATCCCCTCCCCTGTCTATGCCCTGACCTATTCTCCCGATGGGACCAACATCATTGCTGCTGGGGGCGATGGCCTGTTGCGTTTCATCAATCCTGACGATGGAACCATTCGTTCGGAAGTTCTTCCTGTTGAAATCACGCCGCAGCAAGTCGCTTCGACGACCACATCACTGGAGTTCAAACATCAGCATCAGACTCCCTTATCGGGACAGGAATCACTTCCCCCTGATGCTGAGGTGATTGCCCTGGAGGTCTCTCCTCAGTCCGTTTCCCTGACAACCCCTTTTGATTCGGTTCAACTGCTGGTGACGGGGGTCCTGAAGACCGGAGACCGCATCGACCTGACCCGGCTGGCAACATTGCAATCCAACATCAATGTTGTGACCGTCAGTCCGCTTGGCCGAGTATTTCCCCGTCAGGATGGCAAGACCTCGATCACTGTTCATTTTCAGGAACTTCAGGTAAGCATCCCGGTATCTGTCACCGGTCTGACCAATCCCACATCCATCAGCTTTATCCGCGATGTCAATCCGGTCCTGACAAGGCTGGGGTGCAATCAGGGGACCTGTCACGGATCGAAAGACGGGAAAAATGGCTTCAAACTCTCCCTGCGCGGGTACGATCCTCTTTTCGACGTCCGGTCACTGACCGACGATCTGAAATCCCGCCGCACAAATGTCGCCTCGCCAGACAGCAGCCTGATGCTCCTGAAGGCCAGCGGGGCGGTCCCACATATGGGAGGCCAACTGACACGGCCGGGCGAAGCCTATTACGAGATCATCCGTCGATGGATTGCTGAGGGGACACGGCTGGATCTCGATGTCGAACGGGTCACCTCCATTCAGATTGAACCACACAATCCCGTCGTTCAGACCCTTGGCTCCCGTCAGCAACTTCGTGTTATCGCAACATACTCCAATGGGGCGACACGTGATGTGACCGGAGACGCCTTTCTGGAAAGCGGAAACACGGAAGTGGCAGAAAGCAATCGGAGTGCAGTCCTGACGGCCATTCGCCGTGGAGAGGCCCCAGTTCTGGCCCGCTATGAAGGGAACTATGCCGCTACGACGTTAACAGCGATGGGGGACCGAACCGGGTTCGTCTGGAAAGAACCGGAATCCTGGGGACGCATCGATGAACTCGTCACTGCCAAATGGGAACGGATGAAAATTCAGCCCTCTGAACTTTGCAGCGACACCGATTTCATCCGCCGCGTCTACCTCGATCTGACAGGACTCCCCCCAAGCGCAGAAGAAGTCCTGTTCTTCTGCGCCGATCCGCGCCCGACACAGGAAAAGCGGGCGGCGGTCATCGATAAACTGATTGGATCAGAAGCCTACATCGACTACTGGACCAACAAATGGGCCGACCTGCTTCAGGTCAACAGCAAGTTTCTCGGAACCGAAGGGGCCACACAGTTCCGTGGCTGGATTCGTGAGCGAGTCGCCGCCAATCAGCCCTATGATCAGTTCTGCCGGGAAATCCTGACCGCAACTGGATCGAATAAAGCGAATCCTCCCGCTTCGTATTTCAAAATTCTGCGGGACCCCGACTTACTTGTTGAGAACACAACACATCTGTTTCTCGCGATTCGCTTCAACTGCAACAAGTGCCACGACCACCCTTTCGAGCGGTGGACACAGGATCAATATTACGAAACCGCAGCCTTTTTCGCTCAGCTCGGTCTCAAACGGGACCCCGCCAATGCAGAAGGGAATATTGGGGGGACCGCAGTGGAAGGAGCCAAACCACTGTGGGAAGAGATCTACGACAACAAAACCGGCGAGATCAAGCATGACCGAACAGGTCAGGTCACACCTCCTGTCGTTCCATTCGATCGGGATATTCCACTCCCTCCAGACGGCACGCGGCGGCAGCAACTGGCAGCATGGATCACCTCTCCCGAGAATGACTATTTCGCGCGGAGCTATGTGAACCGAATGTGGGGATACCTGATGGGAGTCGGTCTTATTGAACCCATTGACGACATCCGTGCCGGGAATCCCCCCAGTAATCCCGAGCTGCTCGACTACCTGACGGACGAATTCATTAATTCAGGATTTAATGTCCGGCATCTCGTCGCTCTTATCTGCAAGAGCCGGACGTACCAGCTCAGTATCGCAACAAACAAGTGGAACGAGGACGACCGGCTTAACTACTCACATGCCCTTCCGAAACGACTTCCCGCTGAAGTTCTTTACGATGCGATTTATTCCGTCACCGGGGCTCGAATGCAGATCCCCGGCGTTCCCGAAGGAACCCGCGCTGCGGCACTCCCGGACGTGAAGTTGAACCTTGAGGATGGATTCCTCGACAGCCTCGGACGCCCGGCCCGGGAAAGCGCCTGCGAATGCGAACGCTCTTCCGATCTTCAACTTGGACCAGTCATGGCACTGATGAACGGGCCGACAGTGAGTCAGGCCATTTCTCAGCCCGGCAATCGACTCGAACAACTCGTTCAATCCGAGCCGGATGACTTCAGACTGGTCAACAAGGTCTTTTTGAATGTCCTCAACCGCCCTGCCCGACCGGATGAGGTCCAGGCCTTGTCTCAACTCCTGCAGGGACTCAATCCGGAGCTGCAAAAACTGATCGCGGAACGGGATCGATACCGCGAATCGATTCGGGCTGTTGTCGAACAGCAGCAGGAAAAACGTCGGCAGGCGATCGCCGACGCTAAAAAGACCCTGGAAGAGTATATCAGTGCGACAAAGGAAAAAGTGGAAGCCGACATCAAGGCCAGAGAGGAGGCAATTGCGGCTGCGCAGAAGGCCCTTGATGACTATCAGGCACGAGGAGCAGAACGGGTTGCACAATGGGAACAGGGAGCCGTTCAGTCCCCGACTCCGTGGAAATCCATCAAATTTGACGTGCTCAAATCAAATCTTGCAGCCGGTGCGAAACTGACGCAGGAAGAGGACTTCACGATCCGGACCAACCGCAAGAACGGAACAGGAGAGTTCACTCTGGAATGCGATGGCACTAGCCTGGGGAAAGTCACTGCCCTGAAACTCGAAGCACTCAGCGACGAGAAACTTCCGGCGAAAGGCCCTGGTCAGGCTGAGAACGGCAACTTCGTCCTGACGGAACTGACTTTAGAGTACTGGGACAAAAACACCCCCAATCAGGTCCTCACCGCTGCATTGAAAAACGCGAAGGCGTCTTTCAGCCAGGACAATTTCGACGTGTCGCAGGCCATTGATGGAAATGCAACGGATTCGAGGAATGGCTGGGCGATCGCCCCGCAGCTAGGGAAAGACCACTTTGCCACGTTTGAGCTGACCGAAGCAGTGGAATTCACCCCTGATCATCGCCTTCGCATCAGGATGAGTTTTCAGTATCCCGACCGCAAACATGTTCTGGCGAAATTCAAAGTCAAAACCACCGACCAGGAAGGCGAAGTGAATGAAGGGGTTCCCGAAAGCCTGCAAGCAATCGTCAGCATTCCTGCTTCTGAACGAACACCGGAACAATTTCAGGCCCTGCTGGCGTACGTCAATCAGGTCGATCCGGAATTCAGTCGATTGAACAAGGAACTGCAGAAAGCCAAAGAACCATTGCCGGTCGACCCGAAGCTGGTGGAATTGCAGGAAGCCCTGCAGGAGGCCGAACAGCCGATCCCAGTCGATCCACAAATGGCTCGACTCGACCGCGCGGTGGAGCTGGCACAAAAACAACTTGAGAACCGTCGTCTGACAGCTGTACAGGACCTGACCTGGGCCTTGATCAACAGTCCGGCATTCCTGTTCAACAGGTAAGCCGCATTCGACAAACCGATAAACAGTTTAAGTTCATTTAACACCGTTCAATGGATTCGTTTCCTGAAAATGGTCTGTGACCCGATTCATCCTCGGGTCGAACATCCATTCGCTCCTTTCTCGTTGAGGACCAGATCATGATTATTCGTGTCCCAGGACAACCCGGTCGAGACCTCTGCGATCCTCATCTTGGTGTCACCCGTCGGGATGTCCTTCGTGTTGGAGGAAGCGGAGTTCTCGGTCTCTCCCTCGGCTCGATTCTCCAGTTGCAGGCACAGCAGAAAGTCCTTGCCAATGGCAAGAATGCCGCAGCGCCGAGGGCCAAGAGCATCATCATGTGCTATCTGCAGGGAGGCCCCAGTCATATCGATCTCTGGGACCCCAAGGAGAATGTTCCGGAGAATGTGAAGTCGGCATTCTCCAACATCTCCACAGTCCTGCCGGGAGTTCATTTTACGGAGCTGCTGCCAAAACTGGCCCGGGTCATCGACAAGACCACGCTCATCCGGTCCATGGCGTATTCGCCGAATGGCCTGTTCAATCATACGGCCGCCATCTACCAGATGATGACAGGATATACGACCGACAAGGTCAGTCCGTCCGGACAGTTGGAACCCCCAAGTCCCAAGGACTTCCCGAACTTCGGTTCCAATATCATCCGCCTGCGTCCGGCACAGGTTCCCATGCTCCCGTTTGTGATGCTCCCGCGTCCGCTTCAGGAAAGTAATGTGGTCGGCAAAGGGGGAACCGCGGGATTTCTCGGCAAGGCGTTCGATCCATACACGCTTTATCCCCCCGGCGATGACATGGACATGAAGAAGATGGACAAGATTAATGTTGCTGATCTGGAGATGCGGGCCGATGTCTATGGCGAACGAATGGAGCGCCGGGCCCGACTTCTGGATGTCATCAATGCCGGAATGCCGGAAATTGACCGGGCGGTCAAGGACTACAAACTCAATGAGTATTACGATCAGGCTCTGTCCCTGATTTCTTCCGGACGTGCCCGTGATGCGTTCGCCATCGAACAGGAATCCCGCGAGACCCGGGATCGTTATGGAAGAAACACGTTCGGGCAAAGTTGCCTCCTGGCGCGCAGACTGGTGGAGGCCGGGACCCGTGTTGTGGAGGTGATCTGGCCGAAAGTCGCCAACAGCGACAATCACTCCTGGGATGTTCATGTCGGCCTGACCAACCGGATGAAGAATCAGGCTGCTCCCATGCTGGATGCAGGGCTCTCTGCACTGATCACCGATCTGGATGAACGTGGTCTTCTCGATGAGACACTTGTTGTGGCTGTCGGAGAGTTTGGTCGCAGCCCGCAGAGAGGGGTGAGCACATCAGGAAATGGAAACAGCGATGATGGTCGCGACCATTGGCCCTACTGCTACACCGCACTCATGGCGGGAGCCGGGATCAAACGAGGATATGTCCACGGAAAGAGTGATCAGACAGGATCAGCTCCGCTGGAAGACCCTGTTCACCCCGGAGAGATGCTCGCCACAATTTACGAAGCGTTCGGCATCGCTCCTGAGACAATCGTCTATAACCATCTCAATCAGCCGCGAGAACTGGTGAAGGCGGAATCCGTTCCGGCCCTCTTCGCCTGATCAGACTTTGAGCTTCTCAACAGGAAACTCGGAACCCGAGACTCGTCCAGTGAGACTTGTCCGGTGGAACAGCGTCTTCACATCATCAGGCGCAGAATGATGATGGCAACAATGCAGCGTTTCCACCAGACAGGGTGACGCCATCGGGACAATGTTAATCTGCACTGTCTACAGCAAGTTTGCGGGCAACATCTGCTTTAAACGCAAACCAGGTGCAACCCCTGCCGGTTTTCTGAGGAGTAGCCGATTCCCGGCGAGAGTCACGTTGACACCTTTTCTGTATCGCCTTAAAACCGATTCTGTCGCCTTCAGCTCCGGGCCGGATTGATCTGGCAGGCGAATTCACAGAACACTCCGGGAGTTCGGAGAAACGGCAAAGCGGATTGTCTGTCTGCGTGGAATCCACGCGAAAGATGGAACGTAGGCAGTCCGATTGATCGGCAACAGGTCCTGGCCTGCACCACCGATCCTCAGGAAGGAATCGAGCATGTGGCAGCGTTTCTTCAATACTGATCCACAACGTCCCAATGGACAGATGAATGGCGACGGTTGCGGGATCATGGATCGCCATGAGTTCGCTGTGTCGCTGCAGCATCCCTGGATGTCAGGGACCCCGTTCTACGCTCCCGATCAATGGGCACCGACATACGAATATCCGCTGATCTGCTATCTGCACGATGACAACCGGAATGAACAGGATCTGTGGAACTGGTTTCCTGCCATCAGCGACCAGAATTTCCTGGGTGTCGGGGTCAGGGCTCCCTTCCCGATGCCGAACGCCATGCCCGGGAGATACCGCTGGCGCGGACAGCGACCTGATGCCACCTCAGCGGTTCTTCAGGAAGCAATTGATCTCGTTGACCGCGGCTGGAACATCCACCCCGACCGAATCTACCTGATGGGCGAAGGGAACGGAGCAATCGTCGCCCTTCAGCAGTTCCTGCTCAATCAGTTTCACCGCGAGCCAGATGAAATCCTGTTCGCAGGGGTGATTTGCCGGAACCTCCCATCATGGTGGGCACGGACCCTCCCCCCCGTGGCTGACTTCGCCTCCGGACGAATTCTGATGCTCGATCCGGTGTCTCCCGAAGATGAGGGAGAAACCCTTGCTGCCCTTGATGGAATGCAGGAATCGGGGATCTCGGTCACGCTCTGTGGACCCGAACCGACAGATCCAGCGCAGGTGATCAATCACTGGATTCTGTCCGGGATCTCAACAGCTGTGTTTTGATCGCAGATTCTTCCCCCGGGTCACAATTTCCCGGTGCTTTTCAGCCGGTAGAGCCGTTGACGAGCGGTGCAACTGCCAATTGGTCCGGTCAGCGCCTCACATGCAGTGTGCGGCAGCGATCACGGCCGGATGAAATGATCAGGTCTCTCAATGCAAAAAGCCGCGTCTGAAAATCAGACGCGGCCGCGGCCTGAGGACTCAACACCCCGTTGAATTTCAACGGCAACTGACGGCAATCAGAACTCGCCCAGCACGTTCCCATCGCTTCGCTGACCCAAATTGCGCCAGGTTTGCAGGTTGATGTTGCTGCTGATCGACCGGACCGAGCCATCCATCATCATGCTGTTGACGGTTCCGGTGTGATAGCTGCGGGAAATCACCGCTGCGCAGGTTGATCCTCCCGTTGTGACCAACCTTGCTTCGCGATTTCCGGAGACAGAAATATCATAGGTAGGCCCATTAGCTGACTCGGAGAACAGGAATTTGGTATTGGGAACAAACGTGGTGGTGAATCCGGTATGAATCGTATTCCCGGACACCCATTCCGTATGCCCATTCGAGGAACTCCAGCCCGTTGTGCCGCTCGGAGTTCCAATATCGCTCGGGGTGCTGATCGTTGAAGGATCCATAGGCTGGGCACCAGGCCAGTCATGGAAACGCGGCGTTTTGCATTTGACCTCCGACATCGCGAGGGTGTTACTCATTCCATCAGTGAAATCGCGATCTCGAGTCACCCCGTTATAGATGAACGCAGCTCCTCCATCACCATTCACGCCATAAGGGGCTGCTGACCCGGTCGAAGTTGCAATTTCGTAAATCCCACGACTGACGCCATAGCTGAGCGGATAATGCACCGCAACCCCACTATCCACTCGTGGGCTATCGTTCGGATCGGAAGGACACAACAACACGGGAATCCTCATGAGTTTGACATGCAGGTCTCCAGAGGTGTTGTTCGGATGTCCATAACCGACGTCAAAATCAATCTTGCTGTACAGGTTCGCCCCTTCCAGAAACGGAAGAAGAAATGCTTGAGCAGACCATTCTTGCGTGCTGTCCGTACCACCCCCGGCATTGCGAACTCCGTTCGGGGGGAAGCAACGGTGGGTGTCGAGATAGTTATGGAGTGCTAGTCCGAGCTGTTTGAGGTTGTTTTTGCACTGGCTGCGACGGGCCGCCTCGCGTGCCTGCTGGACAGCGGGAAGAAGCAAGGCAATGAGCACCGCAATAATCGCAATGACCACAAGCAGCTCAATGAGCGTGAACCCTTTTCGGAGCTTCAGCGGGGCTGCCAGTGGCTGATCACTGACAAAAGGTTGATTGGTGTTGTCCATAATTGGTTTTCCCAGAAAGCGAAGAATTTTCGGCTTCAATTCTGCGACGGTCTGGCTACGGTACTTGCTATCACCAATCGCGGCCCAATCCCAATTGAGACTGAGTCTCAGTATGCAAACTCAGACTCTCAAGTCAACCCAGCAGGCATAAAAATAAAAGCAATACTCTCAAACAGACGAGATCAATTGTCGCAAAGTGACGACAGGAGCAACTTTCCTTCAGAGATCTCTCTTTTTCCGCCCCTTCTTCCACCCATTCTCACCAGGAGTCCACCAATTCGGACCCCTTCGCTTTGCTTGGAGCAAACGGATCGTTAAGCTGTCCTGTTCCGGGGGACAGCAGGCTATCTCCCGCACGGTGGGGCCGTGTGAACCAGGTCAGGCGGGAAACCGAGCAGCCTTAAGCATTGTGTTCCCAGGTGTGTCGGGAGGTAGCCTTCTGGATCCCGGATTTTTTTGTGGGAACCGAAACCGCTGTCGGTCCCCTTCCACACAAAAATCTCCCTTCTCTTCAGCACGGCGGGCTCGCCGACACTATCCTCACTCTTCCCCTCAGGGAAGATGTTCTTTCTTCACCACACAGCCATCGGCAAGAAATCTCATTCACCCCGCCACTGCGATTTGAGCCAGACTTTGGACTTCGTGTTTTCTTCGCAAACTGCTTCCGGCTCATCCTCTCCCGCAAACGTTGACCCGATCCTTCAAATCCGGTTCAATGAATGGGAACATTGCCCCCAATACGTCCAGCGAAAGCCCGGATCTTGGCAGCAGGCAGTCTCCCGTTACCCAACTCCCAGAATCTCAGTTTCGGAATGGCGCACGCATGATTGATTTCATTCTGTTGGGAATCTGCGCCGTGGTTGTCTGGCTGGTGGCCAGTGACGGGGCATGGAATGCAGCCATTACCTTCGTCAGTACTCTGATTGGGGGGCTGATCGCCATGAACTACTTCGAGCCGTTGGCGAATTTCCTCCAGACAACGGTCGCCTCGTCATTCGAATGGCAGCACCGCGTGGACATCATCGCCCTGCTGGGGCTGTTTGCTTTCTCCATCTTCGCACTGAAAACATTAGGTGAGGCACTTCTACCCACGTATGCGGAGCTCCACGGATATGTTTACGATGCGGCCCGATGGGGATGTGCCGGTCTCACGGGACTTGTCGTGACCGGAGTTGTTTGTACGTCGCTTCACGTTGCTCCGCTCCCGCGTGAATTTCTCGGGTTCACTCCCGAGCGAGCCAATATGATAGGCCTTGCTCCTGACCGGATGTGGCTGGGGTTTGTTCAATATGCTTCAGAAAAGTCGCTCGCCCGCGTTGCCCCTGATGGGAGAAAGGCGATCTTCGATGGGGCGACTGCTCCAATCAATCCCGCTGACCCCAACAAGGGGCAGCAGGTCTGGGCTTCGTTTCCCATCAAGTATGCAACGCGACGTCAACAATATGCTGCGGGAGCCATTGCTGCCGCCCCTACATCAGCGGCCCCTCCCCCCACATCTGGCGGCGCTTCCCGAAACACCAACCCCAATGCCGGAACGGGCGGTTTCTGACCCACCAGACTCAATTCTTTTGATCGCCCCGGGCTCCTGTGACTCCGGGTTATGTCATCGAAATCCAGCGTCGGCTCAGGATCGCTGGAAGGATCAGAAGCAGAGTCACGCCGACATAGACGATGCCGTAGTTTCCGAGTCGAAACAGGATCGTCATGGCATTGATCGTGATAATGGAGAGCAGAAGGGTTCCGATTGCGGGCTGGACATTGCCCGGAACTGGATTCCGAATCGCAATCAGCAATCGCCGGTTCAACGAGAAGGCAATCGCCCCCCACAGAACCAGTGGTCCCGTCAAATCGGTCGTCCCCACCGGTCCCATGTCGATCCCGAGACGGCCCGGAAGCCCCAGCATCCATCCTGCCAGAAGCAGCAGGCCGAGATTAATTAATGCCAGTCCCCCAACCAATGGAAGCCGACGGCTGATTCGTGCCTCCGAGCGGGCAAACCACGTCACTCCGGAAATATAAATGCCCATTGCAATAGCGACCCACAACTGGGGCATAGCCCAGACCTGTGAGATTTCTGCTGTCCCGGAACTGGCTCCCAGCAGGAGATTCAGAACCCGGCACAGCCCCATGGCGAACGGGCCCAAAACCGTTTTCTTCAGCCCCCCATCGTAGGCAAAAATCGCAGCGGCAATGGCTACCCCGATGATCAGGCTGTTCCAGCCCGCAGCCAGAGACAGCCCTAGCCCACAGGCCATGAGCACGGCCCCGAAAATCACCGCTTGCCGGAGTCCAATTGCCCCTGATGGAATCGGTCGTGAGGGGCGTTCTTCCCGGTCCTGCTTCAGGTCAAAGACATCGTTGAACACCATGCCGGACAGGTAGAGACAGGCGCTTGCCCCCACCAGAGACAGGAAGCGGGGATAAGGCTCCCAGTCCGTATGAGTCAGCAGATATCCCGCGAAGATATCTGCCAAAGCAGTAAAGACAGCCGGAACTCGCGCCAGCCGCAACCAGGGCAACAGAGAATTCGTGTTTCGAGACATTCGCGGATGTTGCCAAAGACCCGCTCCGAGGGAAAGGGATGCCTGATCAGAATATGCACCACACCATCCTGATCGGCAGACCCTTCACGACGGGGTACGCTCTGCCTGCTTTGGACTGGGCCACTTTTTCACTTCTGCGGCAGCTTTGTGCATTGGCCCATCGATCAGCCCCGAAAGAACTTTCTCCTCTGAGTTTTCCTGTGTGTTAAAGAGGACTGCCCAGCAGAGGCCGTCCCAGCGGCGCACGAGGAGTGTACTGGTCCCTGCAATCAGTCCCCCATGCCACGTATTCGCCAATCCATCGGTTCCAACGGGACGAACGTTCCATCCCAGTCCGTAGTAAGTTGGGGACAGGCTCCCATCTCGCCGATGACCAGCAGGTCCCTCGGGCCGCTTCCACATCTCCGCAATTGATTGCGGCTTCAGGAGTGGAGAATGCTCCGGGACATCGAGCGCCGACGCGAATCTCACCAAATCAGGTGCCGAAGCAATCCATCCTCCATGCGCGCCGTACCCGTCCAGATTCTCTCCTCCATATTGAAGTGGAACCTGTTTCCCGATGACCGGAGGAACTACTCCCTGCGCCGTCCGGTTTTTGGAGTCGTAGTAACGCACCTCTCCGGGCGCGCGGCGCTGGAGTGGAGCCTTTCCCAGACGGGGCCGCGTGACGCCGATGGGTTTGAAGACATGCTCCCGGGTCCACGACTCATAGTCGACTCCCGTTTCCACTTCCATAATTCGGCCGAGCACAAGATAACCCAGATTCGAATAGGCGTAACGCTCTCCGGGATCGAAATCCAGCGGCTGTCCCATCATGTATCGAATGATGTCATTGGGGCTCACTGGTAAGGAAATGTCCAGAGACCTGGCAATTCTCCTGACTCGAGCAATCGGGTCATAGGACTTCGAGCGGTCCCAGCCCCCTGTATGCTGAAGACACTGCCGGAGCGTGATCTGGTCCCACCGCGAATCATATTTCTGGTCCGGCTCGAGATGAGGTTCCAGCTTCATTCGAGGAACAACAGGTTCATCGAGTGAGAGCCTCCCCTGCTCGACCAGCTGCATGATTCCAACCGCGGTGATCGGCTTGGAAACACTGGCGATTCGAAACAGGTCCTCCGGTTGGACGGGGATCTGGTTTTCGACATCCGCCCAGCCAAACCCGCGGGAGTAGATCAACTCTCCCTGTCTCGTCACCGCGACGGACGCTCCCGGGACATTATTGCGACGAACAAAGTCCGTCATCAGATGATCAAACGGTTCCAGGCCGGGAACAGCCTCACCGGTCACTGGAACCGAAGTTCCATCCGGATGAAAGCGTTTCTCCTCTGCCCGCACGAATCGAGACGATAGCCCGAGAAGTGTCAGAACAGAGCTCCCCAGAAAAGTGCGTCGCAGAACTGTCATTGTTGAGTGGCCCCTTCCAGTTCAATTACACCCTGCTGTGGGAGCAGGTCACGACAAATGATCACACCGTTTCCTGATCATGCCGAATTTCCGCTGAAAAATCGAGTATTGCCGACAGTGAACATTCGAATTTCGGAACGGCTGGAATGCGGATCTTACGTCTCGTTCTCGAATCGCGTACAATCGCAAGAGTGGGCAGACGCGAGAGAGAGCTGGAAACGTCGGAGTCGGATCATGACTGACGAGACCAATTACATCTGTCCCAGCTGCGGGGAAGAGATCGTCATTCCAATCGATGCCTCACAAGGAGATCATCAGGAGTATGTCGAGGATTGCCCGGTCTGCTGCTGTCCTGTGGTGTTAAGAGTCATCTTTGATGAACAGGGCCGGGTTCATTGCAGCGCCGTCCCGGAATAAGAGGACCATGAATCAGATCTTCTCCGTACTGGCGATCATCAGCAACCTTGGCCTTCTGATCACCTTCCTGCTGGGATGGCGGATTTCCGATCCGGGATCACTCTCGGAACTCGCCCGAAATCAGGTCTCAAATCATTTCCTCTTCGCCCTTGGAGCAATTCTGCTGACGCTGTTGGTTCATGCTATTGTGTTGACCTACTTCATGGGGACGGGGCGCTGGATCGAGGAGACCTGCGAAGCATACCGGTTTGAAGGAGCCGCCCGACAGGAAAATATCCGCCTGAAGTATCGGGTCATTCCGGGAATGGTTGGCTGCATGTTTCTGCTGATTCTCACCGGAGCATTTGGGGCGATGTCCGATCCGGCCGCGAACGTGCGAGTCCCATCGGCCCACTGGATCCATTTATCGTTGGCGATTCTCACGCTTACTGCCAATTTCGCGACCAGCATCCTTGAATTCCAGATGATCCGGCGGAATGGAGCCCTTGTTGATCTGGTCTATCGTGAAGTCCAAACAGTTCGGCGCGAACATGGGCTGGATGTCAACACCCCAGCGCCCGGGGCCTGATCGGCTCTTTCGCTGCCAGAACGTCACCGGGCGATTTCCCGGTTTCCCTGTAGACAGATCAGCTTCTCTTTGACGATTCCCACGGGAGTGGCGACAATAGATCGACTTCAATCCCTGGTTGATGAAAAGAAATCGTCATGACCGCAACACAGATCGTGTCGTCGCTCCGTCGATGGAAGAACTTCCCCACCGGCAGTAACCGACGGCTTGCCAGTCTGAACACGTTTCTTGCTTTCGGACTGGCAATTGTCTCTTTTGCGGTGATCTCTGGCTTCGCCGACGCTCAGGACGAAGACGACGCTCCAAAGAATCAACTGGGTGAACTTTTTCGTAAAATCGATGAGGGGATTCGAAGAGGCGGGCAGGATCTGCTGCATCAAAAACAGGTCCGGGATCAAATCGACCAGCGTCCTCTTCAACGACCGGAAGATCATCGCCGGCTGGAGCAGGCCAGGACACTCATCAACCAGCAGAAGTGGAACGATGCCATTGAACTCCTGCAGTTTCTGATTGAGCAGGACTCGGATGTCTTCACCATCACAGAAACGAGAGAGTTTCGCTCGGTCCAGAATGATGCGGACCAGCTTTTGAGCGAGCTTCCGCCAGAAGGGCGACGAAATTACGTCAATCGCTTCGGCATCAAGGCTCAACAGCTACTGAACGAAGCGATGTCCTTGCAGGACGAGCGTCAGTTGCTCAAGACCGCGAGCCTGTATTTCCACACTCCTGCCGGACGGTCCGCGTTGCAGATCCTCGCCCGAACCTGGGAAGACCGGGGGGAATTTGGACGGGCGGCCGATGCCTGGCTGCGATTGCTTCCAGAAGCAAATGAGCGAGATCAGGCTCCGTTTCAGCTGAAGGCGATTCGTAATCTGGCACGGGGGGGACGCGTTCAGGAAGCACTGACCTTGTCTCGTTCCCGTCCCGATGCAAATCAGCTTCAACACGAGATCGAGCAGCTTCAGGCCAGGACATTCAGCGATTCTGCTTTGACCGAGAGTCTCTCTCCACCACAGTACGCTGGCTATCAAGCGGTTTCGAGACCGTTGGTCGAGCCTCCCCTTCTCCCTCGCTGGAGTCTCCCGCTGGTGGAACGATATGGAGTCCGATCGCAAATTGAGCATTTAAACGAGGAACTTCGTTCCCGTGGCCGGACTCTGATCCCGACGCTGCAACCGCTGGGGGTCAAGGGGAAAATCGCATGGAAGAGCTTGCGAAGCCTTCAGGTTCGCGACCTGTTCACTGGCCAGCTGGTCTGGGAGCGCCGATTCAACGGAAGCCCGGAAGAACTCCTGTCTCCGGGAAGCACCGATGCAGAATTTGAGTTCGGGATGAATCGCTACAGCGATGAATCGATGATTGAGCATCACCCGCTCACCAGTCTCATTTACCGGGATCAGGTTTACGGCAGTCTCAGCAGCGATGGCAAGCGACTCTTCTGTCTGGAAATCAGCGGGGAATCTGCATTGAGTTCTCCGCGACAGTTCTGGCAGATGAACATGGAGGAACAGCTCAAATTGACCCCCTGGTCCACGAATGAACTGACCGCATACGACCTCAACACCGGCTTGATTCACTGGCGCGTAGGAGGAGTGGAGATCGAGGAAGCCTTTTCGCGTCCACTTGCAGGAACCCGCTTCCTGAATGCTCCCGCCTGCGAAAACGGGCAGCTGTTCCTG
The DNA here is from genome assembly GCA_938015865.1 of uncultured Planctomicrobium sp. Taxonomy (GTDB): domain Bacteria; phylum Planctomycetota; class Planctomycetia; order Planctomycetales; family Planctomycetaceae; genus Planctomicrobium. The sequence goes on along the minus strand of CALLWY010000107.1, from coordinate 13,369 downwards.
CTCGGCGAACGTCATGGAGAAATCATTCTCTTCTGCCTCTCTGCACAAACTGGCGAGGAAATCTGGTCCCAGCCTCTGGTGAGTCCCGGCCGTTCACTCAAAGATGACCTCGTTCGGGCCCAATGGGCCTGCCAACCGGTTTTGGCAGACGGCCTTGTTCTCTGCCCAACCGGGGCGGGCTGGATTGTCGCGGTCGATCGAAACACCCATCGACTGAGGTGGACCGCCCGTTTTACTCCCCGGGTCGATCAACCGCAGCACTATCGCAGTGGATATGCCATTCAACCATTGCACGAATTGAATCGCCGCTGGCAGTCGGTCACGACCATGGTGGCCGATGGAAAGGTGCTCGTCACTCCACTTGAGTTGCCGGATGAACTGGGACTCACGCAACCCATGCTCTACTGTTTTGACCTGCAGACCGGAGCCACTCTCTGGGAACAGCCGAAGTCGGATCGGGCAGGTGGACTTGGACTGTATCTTGCCGGAGTTTGGAATCAACAGGCCATTATCGTCGGGACCACCGGAGTCATCGGCAGGGACCTGAATCAGGGGGGAACAGTACGCTGGGACGTGGCACTTCCCGCTCCCCCTTCCGGGCGCAGCGTCCTTGCGAACAATCAACTTCTTGTGCCTGTCCAAGGGGGCAAGATCGTCGAGATCGATCTGAAGTCCGCCACGATTCGGAACACGTTTCACCCAGCAACGGACAATGGAGAGATTGGCAATCTGACTCTGGTGGATGGGCAACTTGTCTCATCCTCCTATCTTCAGGTCACAGCGTTCCCGGTTGACGGAGAGCCAATTCAGTCTGAAACCGATCTTGAGGCTCTCGCCCGGGCACAACTGCGGGACGCCCGGATGATGCTCGCGAATCGAAAGCTGCGTGAACTCAATTCCCTTCTCGACATCGCCCTTAACAACAAGGGACTTTCTCCGGGGTTACGAGACCAGTTTGTCCAACTGCGCCGTTCCACGCTGCTCCTTCTTCTTGAAAGTCAGCAGGACGACACCAGTCGCCTCCTGGAACAACTCAAGGAACTCTCCACGACATCACAACATCATCGGGAATACGAGCGAACCCGAATCGACGTCCTCATCCGGGCTCGGGATTTCCCGGCAGCAGTGGTCGCCTGTCTCGACCTTCTGGAAAACGCGTCTCCAGACGATCGTATCACCGACGGGCCCCGCGAGGTTCGGGTTGATGGCTGGGTCGGAGGACGGCTGCACCAATTGTTCACGGCGAATTCTGACTCTTCCGACAGGGAATTCCTGAATGCGGAGATCACCCGACGGGTGAAGAATCTCAATGACGACTCGATCCGAAAGGATCGGTGGGCACGTGCGCTCTCCTTCCATCCCGTTGGCCTGAAACTGGAACTGGAACTGGCAAAACTCGCGTGGGAGCGCGGGCAACAGGCAGAAGGGCTGATCCGATTGTCCCGGGTGGCAGGCTGCAATGATCCGCTGCTGCGACTGCAGGCAACGGTCCGGATGGCAGAATGGCTCGAAGAGATCGGCTGGCTCAGCGATGCCCTCACTTACTGGTCTCAACTGCACCAACAGGGAGATGTCCTGCTCCCGGATGGGCGACAATTGCTTGAAACAGCCGCTGCAGGAATGAACCGGACGCAGGCTGAACTCGGGAAACGCCCCCCGACACCGGAAATGTGGGGACGCCGCTGGACCGTTGAGCGAGTCGGCGTTTCTGGAAGTGAGCGTCAGATCGAGCCGATTCAGGTTGTCGGAAGCGGATTTGATGGAATTCGATCCGTTCGAATGCAGCACGAGTATGAAAACTCCCGGCTTCGTGTGTTCGACCGGCAGTCCGGTCAGTTTCTGGCCTCTTTTCCGCTCCGCAGCCATCCCTCTCTCGAACATCAGTCGCAAGTCAGTGCCCGCCTGCTTCAGTCGTTGGCACTGGTGATGCACCGGGGAGTGCTTCATGCTGTCGCATGGCCAGACCGGAAAGTCCTCTGGGCCTGGGATTCGGGCATTCGTGGATCGGCCATCGCGCGATTCGCAAACGTTCAAATAAACGAGAATTTTTCGCTGATGCCGATGACACAATTTGCCATTTCCCATCAGTATCAGACCCGTCGAAATCGCGTCGGCTATCTTCTGGCGGCAAACCCTCGGGCGCTCCTGATTCGGTGTAATGACTGGATCGCCATCGATCCCATTACTGGCGCGGAGCTTTGGCGGGACCGTACTCCGACACAACGGGCCTATGCACAGGAACTGGGAACAGACTGGTTCCTGACGTCTGGAAAGAACGGGCGGATCGTGGTGAGTGCATTAAATGGACAGGCGCGTGACCACGACGAGTCAAATGACGAATTCGGACGAGTCATTTCTGTCATTGATCAGGACCTGATTATTCTCAACCGCACCCCGAATCCCAATCAGCCCACCCCCAGTGCAGAGATCGCGAGAATCACTCCTTCGAAACAGATCGTCTGGCAACTCGCCATTCCCGGAGATGTGCAGTTGGGGATGCCGGATGGAGAAACGATTGTCTGGCTCACTCCTGAAAACGACCTGTCCCTGCTCGACCTGAACAAGGGGCAAGTGACCCGACTGGGCCGCATTCCCATCTCATCGGATAAAAATCGACATCCTGTCTCCGTCCTGTCAGACCGCAAGCGTATTTATGTCCTCGCGGACAGTGGAGACTCTCAACCGATGTACGCCAACCTCCCTGCCATCCGGTTTGCAGGAACCATTCTGGCATTTGATCGAAGCGGGGAACTTCAGTGGAGCTATGAAACTCCGTTCATCACACCACAGCCCGATCTGGCCGACCTTGCCCCCTCCTCCCGTTCGTCACGCGAGTCGAAGGGCAAGCGGCGATGGCCATTGAATGTCCTTTTGCAGGACCTCAACGAAGCCCCCATGATGCTGTTGATCGGCGACTCGCACGACCGCCGCGGCGATCTGTATTTCCATCAGTTGCGAGTGATCGGGCTGGATCTTGCGACAGGCCATTCATTAGTCGACTGGGAACGGCCAAGCGAATCGGGTGGGTTTTCTGATCTCCATATCGATCCGGAGTTGCACCTCATCGAGCTTCGCAGCTACAGCGAACGGCTCCGAATGCAGGCTCGCCCCATCAACGAGGAAACGGAGCCTTCGGAGTGATACGACTGCGTTGCCGCTGGCTGTACCGGGGAACAGGTAAGCCGCTGGAGGACCAGGTTCTTTCGATTCACCACGGGCGGATTGAGTCGATCGATCACGCCGGGGCTCAGGCGCCCACACTGGATGCGGGTGATGTTGCCATCATTCCGGGGCTGGTCAATTGCCATACGCATCTGGAATTCACACACCTGACAACACCGCTCGAGCCGCGCCGGGAATTTGCCCGGTGGATTGAAACGGTCATCTGGCACCGTCGCGGATGGGTGGGAGACGTTGTCGATTCCATCGATAACGGGCTGGAGGAGTCGCTTCGGGAAGGGGTCACGGCGCTGGCAGAGACCGCCACTTCTGATTGGCTCTTCTCAAGATCCGATCCCCAATCCCCTCCCAGAATGCTGGTCTTTCGCGAAATTCTCGGTCTCCGCGAATCGGGAGTTGTCGATCAACTATCGACTGCGGAACTATTTTTGAAGAACGCCGCCCAGCGTGAGATCCCGAACGTGGGATTAAGTCCGCACGCTCCTTATTCACTGCACCCAGAGCTGTTTCGCGGGCTGTGTGATCTGGCCGTCTCGCGGAACGTCCCGCTCTCGATGCACCTTGCTGAGTCTCCGGCAGAACTGGAACTTCTTGAGTCAGGAACGGGACCGCTGGTCGATCTTTTCACTCAGATGGGACTTTGGCAACCCGATGTGATTCCCCGCGGAACAAAGCCACTGGCGTACCTGAAAGAACTGGCCCGTGCCCCCCGTGCGCTGGTGATTCACGGAAACCTGCTGGACGACGAGGAGATCCGCTTTCTGGAATCGCAGCCGCAGATGTCGGTGGTCTATTGTCCCCGCACTCACGCTGCGATGCAGGAATCGGTCCATCCCTGGATGTCGATGCGTGAGCGGGGGATCAATGTCGTTCTCGGAACAGACTCGCGTGCCTCCAACCCTGACCTGTCGTTGTGGAACGAACTGGCCCACCTGCATCAGCAATTCCCGGCACTCCCAGCTTCGGAACTCCTTCCGATGATCACAGCAAAGGCCGCTCGCGCACTCGGGCGGGACGATCTGGGTTTTATCACGCCGGGCGCCCGGGCGAATCTGTGTCTGGTGCGGCTCCCGTCAGGGGGAGAAGAGACTCCCGAAACCCACCTTCTTCGGGGGACTATTGAAAGAGTGATGCTGGCCGGACACTGGGTCCGTTGATGCCGCAACGTTGCGGAGGAAGGCTGCTCATGTTGAATTGCGCCGCGATCTGCCGATCCGCGAATCAGGTCATCAGGCCAAACAATTCACGAGCCAGCTCGGCAGCTGACCCCTTTTGAACGAAGCAGATATATGTGAATCGACCGTCAGCCGACCGCCATTGGAGGACTTTCCGGGCAATCGGGACACGGGGATCGTGGGTGTCATTAATTCCGGTGTAGTGCTGAGAAGGAAGGACAGTCAGAATTCCGCCCCAGCCCTTCAGACCAAACCGAAAAACAGCGGCATCCTGCCCGCGTCCTCCCCCAAGATCGATTCCGTGAGGATCGGACAGTTGGAACAGCCCCAGATCGGACTGAACGGTATCGAGATCAAAGCTGCCATCGAATTCGTCCAGGTCCTGCCAGTCGACCTCTCCTCTGAGAAAGCAGGCCGCCAGTTGTCGAGCTGCCCCACTAAAGTAGGTCAGTTCATCGGAGTGGTACCATGACCACGCACCGCAGATCCCCAGAATCAGCATGGCAACGCCGGCAAGTGTCCCTGCCCATTTGCGTGGTGACAATGCTAATCGCTTCGATTGATTCTCGTTGCGAATCGATCGGGATAGCGGAAATTCCCGATCCACCGAATCCAGTAGCTGGCCTTTGAGGCTCTGCGGGACCGGAGTCGACATCAGATGAGAATAGACCTGCCGATCAAAATAGCGCCACTCTTCGATGTACCGGTCACACTCTGGACAGGACTCCAGGTGCTCATTGAGCAATTGACGCAGGTCATCTTCGGCTGGCCCCAGGGACTCGTCCTGCAGGCAATCCAGAAGTTGGCGGACAGTCCGACAATCCATAGGAAAATGTCTGAATTCGAACGGGCATCAGTCACGGAGTCGGTGGAACGTCCACCACAGCGGCCACCGGCCGAGGGGACAAGAGACGCGATCGGAGGGCCTCTTTTCCTCTGGCAAGTCGACTCATGATCGTTCCAATGGGAACACCCAGAAGTCTGGACATTTCCTGGTAACTCATCCCATCGAAGTAATAGAGCAAAACCGGGGTCCGGAAGATTTCCGGCATCTCCTGCAGTGCCTGCTGGAGCTGCTCTTCATCAAACTCCTCCGGCCACGCCGATGAGTCTTCCTGAATCCAGGTTTGCTCGTCTCCGGGGGTCTCCCAGCGACGATCACGTTGCCGCAACTTCAGAAAGCAGTTTCGGGCAATCGTCAGCAACCAGGAACGCGCCCGCTCGCCGGATCGCAACTGATCCAACTTGCGACATGCCTGCAAAAACGTCTGCTGAGTTAAATCGTCTGCATCCGCCCGCGAACCGGAAAGCCGATACGCAAACCGATAGACGACTTCGTACTCTTCATGGACCAGTTTTCGCATGAAGTCGCGACTGGCTGCTGTGTCCATAAAACTGCTCTCATCAGACTGATCTGTCAGGAGGGCCATTTATTCCCTGGATTTCAGTTTCTCTGAATCAATTATGTTCGTTTGAGAGTGCGATTTCTTGACGGTGATTAACAGAATTTCACTGTCTGTATCCAAAGATGTCATCTTATCACGAGTTAGGACCAGATTGCGTCCCTTTCCAGAGAATAAGTTTGCGTAATTGCCACGCCACCTGAACTGTCCAGAATAAAGTCGCCCTCACGCGGACAGCCTTCCTATTTTGAAAACTCTCCCTTTCCCGACTTCCCTCAGCCCCTCTTCCCGCATCGGGGAATTAGGAACGCCCCTGGTCAGAGGTCTATCCCCGGACTGGCAGACAGAGCCATGGCATCCGAACAAATGGCAGGCCGTCCAAATCCTTGCGTGCCCCCCGCACCGCCCCTTCTGTGGTCAGGTGGGTCATGAAGACGAGTGGAACAATCGGGAATTCAACATCCCGATCAGGAGCATTGTTCTCCTTCTGAATCACAGAAGCGAGACTGATGCCGTTTCGCCCCAGAATATCCGCAATCTGTGCGATCACACGGGGGCGATCCTCCACCAGAAACCGCATGTAGTAACGGCGTTGAATCGCTTCAGGATTCTGAAGCGGAAACGTTTCCCGCTGAGGCCAAAGGTTCAATTGTCGGAAATTGATCCCAGCTCGACCGACAGCAATATCCACGAGATCTGCTACGACTGCCGATGCTGTCGCCATCTGCCCGGCCCCCATTGCGGAGAACCATGCCTTTCCGACCGCATCCCCCGTCAGCTCAATGAGGTTGTAGGGGCCATCCACCTGTGCCAACGGTTCTGAATGACGTACCAGAGTCGGCTGCGTGTGAAGTTCCAGATGCCCATTCACCAGCTTCGCCGTTGCCAGCAGTTTCACAGCATATCCGAGTTCGTCAGCGAACTTCAGATCCATCAGACTCAGCTCATTGATCCCCTGGACCGGAAACTCGTCAGGAGTGACCCGTCGCCCAAAGGCGAGCTGAGTCAGCAACCCCAGCTTCTGGGCGGCGTCCGTCCCTTCCACATCCATCGAGGGGTCTGCTTCGGCGTAACCCATCCGCTGCGCTTCCGCAACGGCATCCTCATACGACTTGTTTTCATGAAACATCTGCGTGAGGATGAAATTACTGGTCCCATTGACGATCGCAGCCAGAGAGGTGATCTGATTTCCGGTCATCGCCTGACCAATCGCGGCAATGATCGGGCACCCTCCCGCTACAGCTGCTTCGAAAGAAATGGACCGTCCGTGTTCCCGAGCCAGATTGAACAACTCGGGGCCATGTGTGCAGAGAAGTGCCTTGTTCGCAGTGACAACGTCCTTCCCGTGGCGGATGGCGTGTTCAACGATCTCTTTCGCCGGGGATAGCCCCCCGATCAGCTCGACCACAACATCAATATCGTCTGCCCCCGCAACAGAAAACGGGTCGTTTGTTAATTCCAGTCCGGGGATGGAAACATCACGGGACCGATTCAGGTCACGCACAGCGGCCCGACGAATCTGAATTGGCCGCCCTGCCCGTTCTGTCGTCCGTTGTGCATGGTCCACCAGGATTTTCGCAGCACCGCTGCCGACTGTTCCAAGACCAATCATTCCAATTCGCAATGGTGTCGTCATACCGTGGCGGCCGCTCCTGTGGGAGACTGTAAGTGAGTGCTGCGATTTATTTGCGTGAACGTTTCAACGCTGCCATCAATCATCGAATCAGAAAGGAAGGACCACGTTCAGGGAACGAGCGTCCCTTTGCGAATGCCGCATTGCTGGAAATGGGGACCGCCAAGTCGGGAGGAAGCCCCTTACGGGAGTTCCAATCCACCATTCCCCGCCCAATATCCTTCCAATCTGAGTATGAAAGGCACTAATGAGCCTTTCATCCTCCTGAAAATAGCGACTTTCGCTGCGGTCGAACACCGACCGGGATCGGAATGCATCTTAAGGCAGTTTCGATGAACATCCCGCGTGGAATACTCCATCTCTTTCCATTTGCGCGAGTCGACGTTCTCCCTTCCCCTCGCGTTCGCTCTCCGGTCCCGCTGATTTCCGTCCGGGACGACACCAAATCGCTGTTAAAACTGTGCCGAAATGACGGTGAAACCGGGAGACGAAAGTCCAATAAGAAACATGGCCTCAAGTGTGTGAACCATCACAACAAAATTGCCGTTTCTTATGGAATGTCATTGTCTTGCGACGCCGGTTCCCTCACGTATAATCACCTGTAAACTCAACGAAAACTGCGTGGAAGTGCTGAGCCCAGCCAGGCCGAAGTCCCGAATTTGAACCTCGGGGGGATCGCCTATTCGGACCTGAGACCATGCGGTGAAAGATGCCTCCAATGATTGATCGCAAACGAGCCGCATTCATGGATGGGAAAGGCCCTCAGTTTCGAATCGGGGCAGTCAGTTACCTCAATAGCAAGCCTCTTATTGAAGGACTTGCGGAGCTTTGCCCGGAAGCGGACATCATTCTGGATTTTCCCAGCCGGCTTGCAGATGGATTGGCCCGTGGTGAACTGGATGTCGCTCTCATCCCTTCTGTCGAATCATTCTCAAATCCGGATTACGAAGTCGTTTCAAACGGTTGTGTCGCGACGCACGGTCCGGTCTTCAGCGTGAAACTCTACTTCCGGAAACATCCTGGGGAGGTCCGATCCATTGCATTGGATGAAGGATCACGCACCAGCGCCGCACTGGCCCGAGTCATGCTGGATGAACGTTTTGGTGTCCAACCAACGATCGAACGTCTGCCGATCGGAAACACAACCGAGTCGACCACAGCCGATGCCATTCTCCTGATTGGCGACCGGGCAATGTCCGCCCCGAAAGAGCAATTCCACACCGTCTGGGATCTGGGGGAAGAGTGGGTCACCTGGACCGGGCTTCCCTTTGTCTTCGCCATGTGGGTGGCGCGGAAGGATTCCGAACTGGGAGACATTCCCGAACGACTGAACGCAGCACGTGACTTGGGACTCCAGCGAATTGAACAGATCTCCCAGAAGGGAGCATCCGCGCTCAACCTGCCGCTCGACATGGTGCGGAATTACTTCACGCAGAATCTCCATTTCACGCTGGGAAGCGCGGAACAATCCGGATTGAGACTCTTTCAGGAACTGGCATCCGCACACGGCTTTGCCAACTCGATTCCAGTCGAGTTTCGCTCCTCACCATCGGGAAGATCTGCAAAATCAATGGTCTGCAGCTCAAAATAAATCTGCCCCCGGGGGAAGGCGCACTCCGCACCATTTTTCAGTGCAGGAAATGTGATCCCGGGGCTGAAGTGCTTGAGTTCACCACTCAAGAAGTGCCGCTTCAATGGTCAATCCCGGACCGAAACCCAGCATGACCGTTGGACCGCGCCCCTGCGATTCCCGGATGCGCTTCATGATGAAGAAGACTGTTGGGGAGGACATGTTTCCGTAGTCGGCAAGAACCCCTTCGGAGTGCTGCAGACCATCCGGCTCCAGTCCCAGCGCTTCGGATGTCGCTGCCAGAATCCGCGGGCCTCCCGGATGAACAGCCCAGCTCCCGATCTCCTCAATTGTTCGGCCGTAGCAAGCCAGCCACTTCGATACCCACGGGCGAAGGGTCGAAACAATGACCTCGGGGACCTTCGGCGAGAGCGTCATCTGAAAACCGTTGTCGGCAATCTTCCATGACATCATTTCGGACGTATTTGCAATGACGTGTGACCCCTGCCCAATCAGCTGGCAATCGTCGTCACCCGCTTCCATCTGCCCTAACAGAAACGCGCATGCCCCGTCGCTGAACAGCGCATTGGCCACCAGCTGTTGGGCATGTTCCGTGTATTGATGGTGCAGCGAACAGAGTTCAACCGCACAGACGAGAACGCGGGCGTTGGGATCGGCAGCGGCCCACCCACGAGCAACCCTGAGGCCATTGAGTGCCCCATGACACCCCATAAATCCGACATGAGCCCGCTCCACATCGGGAGACAGGCCCAGCTGATCGATCAAGGCAAGATCAACACCGGGGGCAGCAAACCCACTGCATGAAACAGTGACCAGATGCGTGATCTGTTCACGGCTCACACCAGTTGAATGCAGCGTCTTACGGCAGGCTGCCAGTGCCAGATCAGTTGCATTGGCTTCGTATTTCTCCATTCGGTCCGCAGTTGAAGGACCGCGATCCCCTTCATCATTTGCAACGTAGTAAAAAGACTGTTGCTTGACAGCACTGTCCGATGTCTCAAGCAGGACGCTATGACGACGTTTGACTCCCGAAAGCCGATACATCGTATCCAGCGACTTTCGGTACTTGTTGGTCACTCCCAGTTCCGCTGCAAGCAAGGCTGCATCCGTCTGTGCAATCGAGTGTTCAGGAACAGCTGTGGAGATTCCCGCTAACATGACTTTTGTCCCGGAAGAGCTGGTCCGGAATGCGGCTTGATGGGGAAACTGACTGGAGTGGAGTGAGGAGTGAGTCTGAAATTCTTCTGACGATCTGAGCGCAGCATCAGCCGAGGGAGAGAGCATTTCCATTGAGTTCGTGTGCCTTTCAAAAGAGGGACCGCATCCAGTCGGTCTTGTCAGCGAAGTGAATACGCGGCAGATCGCCAGTGCCGCTTCTCCTGGTTAAAGAAAGATCCCCTGCGAGTTGTCAGTCGCACCGCCCCGTCACATCAGGCCTCGGTGTGGAGACATTTTCTTTGTCGATTTGAAGTCGATGATGAGGACAACCCGTGCGTCGAAACCTGTTGGCTGCACCAGGCGGGTAGCAGAAGACAACAGCTGCAGTGCGTTACCCGTTCCGATGGAGATGATTTCTGGCAGAAAACGAGAGCGGAATCCTCAACGGATCACGTAATGTCTGAAGTTGAGTGGATGAAAAAGTGGACATGTGTCGCCATCGTAACTGCCATCCGCACGAGACACAATCGGCCTTCTGCACCTGTTTCTCAGAAATCCTCCAGTTTGGGGCTCTGCATCGATCTGATACGGGCAATTCCCATGCGACTCATGCAGATAAACTGCCCATTTTAAGATGCCAGCGGCAAAGGCATTGCATCGGCGAGGCAGCCTGACTCGAAAACCTCCCCGGCGATAGAGTTTTGACCGTTTTCCTTATCAGGGGCTCTCCAGGTGAGGAGAAACCTCTGCGGCCAGTGGCAGTCGATGACAATGTTCTCCAGTCCCGCCCTTCCCGCGAGCGCACGCACTTCTGCAATCCGATACGCAGCCTTCACAGAGATGGGACCGTCGAAATGAACCATTCTGGATCGCGTCAGCAGGCGAACGCCGCACCAAGCCAGAATGTATCCCAGCGGGCTTCGAATCAGATCATCGAGAAGAATTCCTCGCGTCGCAGCTGCCGCCATGCGTTCCAGCAATCGCACCGCTTGCGAGTTGCTTAAATGGTGCATGAACAATGACGACATCACGACGTCGTATTTTCTGGAAAGCGAGTGATGTAGTGCATCATGCTGAAAGAAGCGAATATTGTTCAAACCTCTGAGTTCTGCGGTGGCTTGAGCGTATTGAACCGCGGTCGGACTGAGATCCGCACCTTCGAAGACAAACGGCACCTTCTCACGGGTGGCTCGATCAGCCAGTTTGAGAAGGACATCCCCTCCTCCACAGGCAAGGTCGAGAATTCGAAGCGGGGTGTCTCGATCAAACTGAAAAGTCCGAAGTCGTTTCCAGAGGAGTCGATCAATTCTGCTGATTCGGTTAACGCGCCCAATTCCCTGAAGCGCCTTGATATGGACCGCAGGGTCAATGCCCGGCTGATCCATCAGTTCTGACTCCAGTACCCGCTGATTCAGCCTGAGCATCCGTGCAACCTTCCTGGTTTGCGATGCAGCGTTCCGAAGTCATTCCATCACGCAAAACAGAGCGTGACTTGTCGCCCGTCGAGAATGATCAACAGAGATTCTGCGATCCAGACTGTAACGATCAACGGAAGTTCATGGCAATTCCATCCTGAACCGAGGGCGATTGCTCGCCCCGGACGAACAGACAGAAACCCCAATGTTGTGAGTGGGTTGATTCAGGAGAGAAGAACCAGTCCGATCCGCTCTGCGGCTCATTAACCGAGCATTTCGTCCATCACACTCTGCGGAGCCAGATCGTATTTGAGCGGCTCCATTGAATAGGAGGCCCGCCCCTGCGACAGGCTCCGGACATGCGAGGAATACCCGAACATCCGGGCCAGAGGAGCTTCTGCCTCCAGCGCCGTCAGGTGACCACGGTTCTCGCTGGCGAAGATCTTGGCATGTCGTTGATTCAGGTCTCCCTGAATATTTCCGACGAACTCGTTTGGCGTGACCACTTCCACCTTCATGATTGGCTCGAGCAGTCCAATGTCTGCTTTTGTCAGAGCAGACTGAACGGCATGGGAGGCGGCTGCGCGAATGGCTTCTTCTGTTGTTTCCCCGGGGCGATAACCGACTTCGAGAATGGTCAGCTTCACGTTCATCAAAGGATACCCCAGAATACCGCCGGATTGGGCTGAGTCCATGACCGACTCGCGCAGAGCCTGATTTAGTTCGGTGGGCAGCGTTTCCGGAGGAATCATTGAGATGACCAGAATCGGCTGGTCCGATTCGAACGGCTCAATCCGGACTTTGACACTGGCAAATACAGACTCGGAAGCGGTGGTCCGTTGAAAGACCTCTTCGGCCTCCACAGCTTTCTTCACTGTCTCGCGGTACGAAACGCGCGGCTTGTGAACCCGGACGTTCAGATTGAAATCGCGCTGGAGCCGTTCCTTCAGGATCTCCAGATGCAGCTCTCCCATCCCGCTGATGAGTGTCTGCCCGGTCTCCTCGTTGATCTTCGCCTTGAACGTCGGATCTTGTCGGGCCAGTCGGACCAGAGCATCTTCCAGCTTCTTACGGTCCGCATTCGTTTCCGGCTCCACAGCCATCGAGATAACTGTTTCCGGAAACGAGATCTGCTCCAGCATCAACGGCACGGACTGCTCACACAGAGTATCTCCCGTCGCGACATCCTTGGGACCGATGATCCCGCAGATATCTCCCGCCTCCACCGTATCGGTTTCAATCTTCTCGCGGGAATCGGCCTGAATGTGCCACATCTGGCTGCAGAATTCCTTCTTCCCGGTGCGGGGATTCAACAACCGGGTTCCCGCCTTCAACGTCCCGGAATAGACCCGAACAAAGCAGAGGTCTGCGTGCTTGTCGGCAACGATTTTGAAGATCAGCGCTGCAAGAGGACCGTTCTTGTCTGCAGGGCATTCGATTTCCGTCGGATCGGTCTTCTTGGCTTTCGGATTCCGGTTGATCGCCTTCACCGGGGGAATATCGACCGGGCTGGGGAGATATCGGACAACCCCGTCGAGAATCGGCTGGACGCCAATATAATCGAGAGAAGATCCCGTAAATGTTGGCTGCAGATCCCCGGCTATGGTGGCTTCGCGAAGGAGCTTGTGAATGGTTTCTTCAGGAAGATCTCCTTCCGAGAAATAAAGCTCCATAGCGGCTTCGTCCCGCTCTGCAATGGCATCAATGAGCTTGCTTCGCCATTCCTCCGCGATGTCGACATAGTCTTCGGGAATCTCTTTTTCCTCGATGACCTGCCCCAGAGACGCGGCATCAAAGCAGAGCACCTTCCGTCT
>CALLWY010000106.1 GCA_938015865.1 uncultured Planctomicrobium sp. | reverse complement strand
TAGCAGGACTCCTTCTCCTTCGAGGGCTTCAAGACTGGAAAAAATTCGATTGACGGGAATTCCGAACAGCTCCGACAGCTGAATGGCGGTGACACACCCGCAAGTCTCCATCCATCCCCGAAGGAGAGACGTCAGGAGTTCCGTCGGGTCAAACTCACGTTCGAGGGATTTGGGGAAGGTCACCTTGCGTGTGGCTTTGGCGGCGGGAAAGAGGGCCTGAATTCCTCGCCAGTTCTCGGTTGCCACCCAACCGGTTCGGATTCGGTTGTCCACACTCCAGGTCACCTGAACCGCCCGGCGACGAGATTCCAGCTCGTGAAAGAGAGGTTCCTTTCCCTGAATCTGCTCCGCTGAAAACAGCAGGGACGGTGGGAGATTGCCGGACATGTCGGCCGGTGCTGGGGAGGGGTCGCCGCACTGCCCGATCTCGATCGGGAGGAGAATCCTGGTCATCAACAGATCGTGAAGTTCATCCGCATCGCGAATGTGGGGCTGTGCTTCCGCAACGACGTCGGTAATCGCCTTTGGATCAAGACGCCCGAGATCCCGCATTCCTTCGACGCTGAGCGACCGCCGGGTGGCGACCGCGCGGGCGCGCCGTTCCTGAACCTCGCCCCCATCCAGAAAGGCGTAGGGATTGGCGTTGAGGAGTTCGTAGGCAAATGGAGAAGGCTCCCGGGTGTCGCGCCCGATGAGCGTTACCTCACCAAGTTCGATCTTTCGAAGAATGTCGATCAGGCCGTCGATGTCGAGAGCTTCAAACAGGCAGTCCTCGACTGTCTGACGCATTAGCGGGTGATTCGGGATTTCATGGTCCCCGACGATATTTTCCTGACATCCAGTCAGCTTGGGGAAGACTGCGGTCAGCAGGTCTTCCGAGCGAAATCGCTGGAGTGCCGGGGGAACCTTCTTGCCATTCCTCATTCGCTCCAGAAAGAGTGACCGGGAGACATTCCATCGCCACCGCAGATGAAACATCGGAGCGACCAGCAGCGCCTGCTCAAGAAGATTGCGGGCGTTGTCCGGCCGCATCATCGGGAACAGGGATTCGATCGGAAAGCTGTGCTGCGGGCCGAGAGACAGGAGAAAACCATCGTCATCAGCAGAGGCCTGCAATTCGAAGTCGAAGGAACGGCAAAACCGCTTCCGAAAGGCCAGTCCCCATCCCCTGTTGATTCTCCCTCCGAAGGGGGCATGCACCACCAGCTGCATCCCCCCCGATTCGTCAAAGAACCGCTCGAAGACAATCCGGTTTTGTGTCGGAATCAGGCCAATGGCGGCACGCTGGGTCGCCATGTAAATGACCGTCTGCCAGGCTGCCGACTCCGGGCAAAGTGTTTCCTCCTGAAGCCACCGGGCGATGGAGGCCCATTTGCGAGGGCGGTCTTTGGGATCGTTTTCATCAGAAGACTCTTCGTCGAGCAGGCTTGCATCTGCGTCGAGCTGGGGCTGTTGTTCGACCTGAATCAGCCGTGATTCCACCTCTTCTCGTAAACGGGAGATTTCTTCGGAGAGTTCAATCGTGCGCCCGGGAGCTTCTCCCCGCCAGAAGGGGATTGTTGGTGGAGCCCCCTGTGCATCGGTGACAAGAAGATCGTTCCCGCGAAGACGCTGGATGCGCCAAGACGTGTTCCCCAGTAGAAAAATATCCCCGGAGCTGCTTTCCACAGCAAACTCTTCGTCCACCGTTCCGACAACGGTGTTTTCGTCTTCAAGAACGACACGAACCGTATCGACCTCGGCAATCGCGCCTCCGTTATTCAGTGCCAGCAATCGGGCAGAGCGACGTGCCTTGATGGTCCCGTTCACCCGATCGTAATAGATGAGAGCTCGCTGGTGCCCATCTGTCCCGGTCAGCCCAGTGCTGAGCATTTCCAGAACTTCTTCAAAGGTTTCACGAGTGAGATCCCGGTAGGGCCATGCCTGGGTGAAACAGTCATACAGGTCATCCGCCCTCCATTCCCCGGCAGCAAGTTCCGCCACAATCTGCTGGGCAAGAATGTCCAGCGGAGCAACGGGAATGGGGGTGACATCCAGACGTCCATGACGAACCGCCCGGATGAGTGCCATACACTCCACCAGTTCATCGCGAGTCAACGCGACAAGGCGACCCTTCGGGACTAGCCCCAGAGCATGTCCCGACCGACCGATTCGCTGCAGAAACGGAGCGATTCCCCGAGGGGAGCCAATCTGAATGACCAGATCGATGTAACCGATGTCGATCCCCAGCTCGAGTGAACTGGTCGCAACAACCGCTTTCAGTTCGCCATGCTTGAGCCGTTGTTCTGTGGAATGACGGATCTCTTTCGATAATGACCCGTGATGGCTCCCAACGGCATCTTCCCCGAGCAGTTGGGTCAGCTGGTGTGTCAGGCGTTCTGCCAGCCGTCGGGTGTTGACGAAGATGAGCGTGCTGCGGTGGGAATTGATCAGTTCAATCAGCCGCTGGTTGACGGCGTCCCATTGCTCCTGTGAACAGACTGCCTGCAGGTCGCTGGGGGGAATTTCGATCCCCAGATCGAGGTCGCGAGTATGGCCCACATTGACGACGGTACAAGGGCCTCTTGTCGTTTTTCGTCCGGAAGCTCTCCCCGCTGACTCCTTTCCCCCGATCAGGAAATCCGCCATCCGTTCAATCGGCTTTTGCGTTGCGGAAAGGCCGATCCGTTGAAGGGGAGAATCGACCAGGTGTTCCAGTCGTTCCAGCGAGAGGGCCAGATGTGAGCCCCGTTTGTCACGGACGAGAGCGTGAATTTCATCGACAATCACAGTGTTGACACTGCGGAGCATTTCCCGGCTGCGCTCGGAGGTCAGCAGGAGATAAAGCGATTCGGGAGTCGTCACCAGAATGTGGGGAGGCTTTTTCACCAGAGAGCTTCGCTGATAAGCAGTGCTGTCCCCGGTTCGAAGGCCGCAGCGAAGGGGTTCAACATCCATCCCCCAGTCGAGTGCCGTCTGATGAATTTCTTTCAGTGGAGCCTCAAGGTTCCGCTGCATGTCATTCGAGAGGGCGCGAAGCGGAGAGACATAGACCACCTGAAGATTCGGGGTGAGTGTCCCCTCACAGGACTGCCGAAAGAGTCGATCAATGACAGCAAGAAACGCCGTCAGTGTTTTTCCGCTCCCGGTGGGGGCGGAAATCAATGTATGCCGCCCGGATGCGATGTGCGGCCATCCTTGAGCCTGCGGCTCGGTCGGGGCAGCAAACCGGGAGCGAAACCAGTCCTGTATGACCGGGTGAAATCCGTCGGAGATCGAGAGAGAGAGCAACGTGTCCTCCTGTACAACCGATCATTGTAGTCTCGAGGAGATTGTTGGCAAAACCCTTTCCCTATGATCGCATGACTAAATGTGGATTTCGGAACCGGAATCCCGATTTTCCGGGGAAATCCTGAAGAGGTCGCGAGATGATGAAGATGAGTTCGCTTCAGGCGTGCCCCATTGAATCAGGACGTTTGTGCCGGGGCCTCTGCTGTACACGAACGAAATTGAAGTCGCTAACATCGTTACAGGAGTCGTCATGTGGTGATGCCATTATGACTTTGTTCGCCCTCCCAAGGGCATCACCATATGATTGGCAGAAACCTGTCCGCCATCCCTGTCACTCTGAGAGGGAATGACATGACGATGACGGACCTTCCTGATCTTCACGAAAGACCTTCTCGATGACAAAATCCCGCCGAACAGCTCCATCCATCAACCGCCGCCAGTTTCTTCAGTCCGCTGCTGCTTTGGGAGCGGCAACAATTCTGACTCCTTCCGGGCAGCGTGCGTACGGGTATGTTTCCCCCAATGATCGCCCTGTTTTTGCAACGATCGGGCTGCGGAATCAGGGATGGACGATCACGAGCAAGTCATTCAAGTTCGCCGACTTCGCTGCGCTGGCTGATGTCGATGCGAACGTTCTGGGAACTTATGTCGAGAAAGTTGAAAAGGCCCAGAAAAAGAAGCCGGACGGCTACAAGGACTACCGCAAGATTCTGGAGCGGAAAGACATTGATGCCGTCATGATCGCCACTCCGGATCACTGGCATACGAAGATCGCTGTGGAAGCGATGCGGGCCGGGAAGGATGTTTATTGTGAGAAGCCCCTCACATTGACCATTGATGAAGGAAAACTCATCGAGAAAGTGGTCAAAGAGACCGGGCGGGTGTTTCAGGTCGGGACGATGCAGCGAACGGAATCAGACCAGCGTTTCCTGAAGGCGATCGCTCTGATTCGTGCTGGCCGAATTGGAAAAGTGACCAAGGTGACTTGCGGCATCAATGGCTTTGAGGCCTCCCCCGTCATCCCGAAAGTGCCTGTTCCCGAGGGACTGGATTGGGATTTCTGGCTCGGACCAGCACCGTGGACCGATTATCGCGCCCTTCCGGAACTCCGGGAAGGCTACGGAGGGGGTGTCCCTCGCTTCAGTAACTGCCACTACTCCTTCCGTCACTGGTATGAGTACTCCGGTGGAAAAATGGCGGACTGGGGGGCCCATCACGTCGACATCGCCTGCTGGGCACTGGGTGCGACAGATACCGGCCCCAGTCTCGTCACGCCGGTGGAATACAATTTGCCGGTGGAATACAAGGACGGTTACCCGGTTGTCGATGATCGGTACAACGTGGCCACGGATTTCACGATTCGTGTTGCAATGCCCAATGATGTTGAAATGATCATCACCAGCAAAGGGGATAACGGCATCCTCTTTGAAGGGACCGAAGGGCGGTTCTTCGTCAATCGGGGCAAGCTTACCGGTAAGCCTGTTGAAGACCTGAAGGACAACCCACTTCCGGACGGGGCGATTGAAGAGGTTTATGGTGGCCCTGTCAGTGCCAACCACACTGCCAACTTCATTGAAGGGATGCAGGCTCGAAAGCAGCCGATCTCGGATGTCTGGTCACACAACCGGATGCTGGAAATCTGCCATCTCTCCAACATTGCCATTCGGCTCGGACGCGAGTTGAAATGGGACCCGGTCAAGCGGGAGATTATTGGAGATGATCAGGCGAACTCCTTCCTGAAGCGGGAGTCTCGCAAGGGATACGAGATTGAAGCCTGATCCGACCATCAACGCTTCATTCATCAACTGAAACTGAAAAACGCCAGAGAGTGAGAGATCACTTTCTGGCGTTCCTTATTTCAAATCAGGTCATTCATCGTTTTGGCTATCTTCGGATTCGGGAGAGTCTGCAGCAGGAATCCCTGATGTCTCTTCCGGACGGTGACTCTTAGACGAGGAGCGAGGTTTGCGACGGTGTTCTGGCACCAGTTTGTCGAGAATTCCGTTCACGAACTGGGAGGACTGCCCGCTTCCAAACTTGCGGGCGAGTTCAACGGCTTCATCGATCACCACTCCGACGGGTGTTGATGTATGCAGAAGCTCATAGGCTCCCAGACGCAGGACAGCCCGGTCTGTCCCCGCCATGCGGTTCAGCTTCCAGTTCGCTGCCACATTCTGAATCTGTTCATCCAGCTGGGCCCGATGTTCCATCGTCCCTGCGAACAGCTCCCACGAAAATTCCTGAATGGCGGGATCGCTGAGACGCTCGGCAATCATGACCCGAATCATCCGACCAGTGACATCGGGATTCAGATCCACCTGAAACAGCATCTGGACAGCAACCTGGCGCGCTTTACTCCGTTTAGACATGGATGTTTTTGGTACCCGAATCGGAAGGTCGATCAGTTTCGCCCCCCGCCTGTTTTCAGAGTCTCAACAGCTTCTCAGTTTGAGCCTGTGGAAGTGAAGAGCCTCTGTTCATTGAACTTGCCTGGAATGGTGCACTCTCATGGGCGGCTCAGTGAAGCTCGCTCCCTGAGATGCGAGACAATTTTATTCGTCAAATCAACGTGTTGATCTCGTCTTTTCGTTACTGATCCCATTGCGAGGATTGCTTCCGGTGACGTTTTCAGGAAGGTTTCCATAAACGTGATGACCGGAGGCCTGTTTGTGAATTCCCGGAGAATCCCCGGACGGTCCACTGACATGGGGCGTTTGTCCTTCTGAAACCACGTCCGTTTCCGTCGGCATCAGCGGAAGGATTCGCTTGTGTTCGACGAGTGAACAGCCGCATGGATCACCTGTCACGTTCCGCAGGTGACGGATTCCCGGTTGTGAACTCTCCTTGTCTTTTCCGGGAATCAGCGGAAGGAACTCAATGTGTCCGCTTGAGCGACTGGCATCAGGCCGTCAATCCAGCACTGTTGAGGAGACTGAGAACGCTCACGGTCTCCATGGCAGCGACGGCTGCTTCCGCCCCCTTGTTTCCGACTGTTCCTCCCGCGCGTGCCTGAGCCTGTTCCATCGTACGACACGTCAGCACTCCGAACAAGACGGGGACTCCCGTCTCGCGGGAAGTGGTGGACAATCCGAGGGCAACTGCCTGATTGATATAGTCGTGATGGTCGGTGTCTCCCTGAATCACCGCCCCAAGCGCAATGACCGCAGCCAGTTTTCCAGACTTGGCCATCTGATCCGCAACGACCGGGAGTTCAAATGCACCCGGGACCCAGGCCACGTGGATGTTGTCGCTGGGAAGTCCATGCCGGACCAGAGTCCCAATCGCCCCGTCCAGTAATTTGCGGGTGATTTCCTCATGGTAACTGGAAACCACAATCCCATACTGGTGATGGGGTTGGGGCTGAATTTTGCCGATAAACTGAGTCATGTCAAAAAGCTCGTCGATCGATCGCCAGACCCGGAATGGGGGTGGCGCATGTTGCTCGGAAAACCTCCAGTGTATTGCAGAGGAACGGGAGAGGGAAATCGCTCGCTGAAAATCCTCCCACCACGGCAGAAAGTCCTGCGATCTGGAATCTGGCGAAATTTTTCTGCGCAGTATTGGAGGACCGATTGGCACTCAACCGGGACTCATTGGGTACGATTGACAGACTTGAGTCCTCCCTGCAATGCTGTAACCGATTCGTGTCTCGAGATGAGTTCTTATCCGAAGAGTAACCTGTGGCGTCACTTATGAAAGCAATGGCTGTTCGTCCCGGAGTGGCGAACAGCGTCCATCTGGCAGACATTCCGGAACCGACTCTGAACTCGATCCCCGGTGGGCGGGGAGTGTTGGTAGAGACGCTGCAAGTTGGTCTCGACGCAACAGATGCGGAAATCAATGAAGCGCTCTATGGACGAGCTCCCGAAGGGGATGATTACCTCGTTCTGGGACACGAAGTCTTCGGCCGTGTCCTTGATGTTGGACCGGAAGTCACCCATCTGAAGCCGGGGGATTATTGTACGTGCACAGTGCGACGCCCAGGACCAACGATCTACGACAAGATCGGCCGGAACGACATCACCAGTCATGAAACCTACTTTGAACGCGGAATCAATCTGCTGCACGGGTTTATGACCCGGCAGTTTGTGGATGATGCCGAATTCATGGTGAAGGTTCCCGTGGGACTGATTCATCTGGGGGTCCTGTCGGAACCGGCCAGTGTCTGTGCCAAAG
>CALLWY010000105.1 GCA_938015865.1 uncultured Planctomicrobium sp. | reverse complement strand
GACAGGTTCCTTGAAGGATCGAGAACAATCATGATGTCGGGGCCATTTCCCCCCATAAAATTGTTGACGCCATTGAAGCCACTGCCTCTAAGGGCTTCGCAACATTAGACTTTCAATCAACCATTATCCGAAAATAATAGCACCTTAGCAGTCGGTTGAATTTCTCCCGGGTGGTTGCCACCTCTGGTAGACTTCTGGTCGGTTGTGGTCTGAACTTCTCTGGGAGGGACCGCGATGGGGTTGGGGAAGTGGGAGGAGTTACAACAGCAGGAGTTCTGGACTCCCACATCCAGCCTCTCCGAGGGGCCGGGGCATATCTTCTATGACAAGCTCAGACAGGTGTTCGCCAAAGCGGGGTTCGACCGGCCCCTGGAAGCCCTCTGCCGGCCCTGTTACACCAGGACTGGTCGGATGTCGATTCCTCTCGGCGTCTATTTCCGCATGCTGCTGGTGAGCTACTTTGGGGGGATCGACTCCCAGAGAGGCATCGCCTGGCCATGTAAAGATTCGTTGTTGCTCCGGCGGCTTCGGGGGAATCCGCTGGGGAAAGAGACGCCCAATCACAGTTCACTCACCCGAATTCGCGACCGGATCCCACTGGAGATTCACGAACAGGTGTTTCAGCAGGTGCTCAGCATCATTGAGGACCACAGTCTGCTGAAGCTAAAAGCGGTCGGTGTGGATTCCACCCTGCTGGGAGCCAATGCCGCCATGAAGACCATAGTCCGCAAAGACTCCGGCGAGGACTGGAAGGCCTACCTCAAACGGCTCATGCAGGAGGAAGGCTTCATTCAAGAAGCCGATGATCCCAGCGACCCGGATGCCCGCATCATCCGGATGAAAGGTGGCCGCACACATCTGGGTTATAAGGACGAACATGTCGTTGATCTCGAGAATGAAATCATTCTTTCTGCCACCTTGCATCATGGCACACTAGCACTAAGTGCTACGGGTACCATGTTCGAAAGTGTGGTGAACGCCCAGCGGAACGTGATCCTCTCCGGCAGCAAGGAAGAGATTGAAGAGGTCGATGCAGACAAGGGCTATCACAAGAACGAGACGATTAGACAGACCAAACAGTTCAGAATGCGGACGTATATTCCCGAGCCGAACTCACCACACAATCGCACATGGACTGATAAATTCGGCGAGGTGAAACAGGCGGTCCTCAGCAACCGTCGCCGGATGAATCGAGCCAAAGGCAAAGCTCTGCAGCAACAATGCAGCGAGAAGGTGGAACGCAGCTTCGCTCACATCTGCGAGACCCGCAAAGCGAGGCGAACGTGGCTGAGAGAAATCGAGAAGGCCAACAAGCGTTACCCGATCATCGCAGCAGCCGGGAACCTTGGCCTGCTGATGTTGAAGGTGCTCCGAATCGGCAATTCAAGGAGTCTGCAGGGAGGAATCGGGGCCGCGCTAGCACTCCGCGAGACCTACCTGATGCCCTGGCTGGGCTGTTCTGAGAAGCTCTCTGTCCTCACCGACCGCGAGAACAGCACCTCAAAGAACATTCCCGTACCTCGACTGGAAATTCAGCCCGCAGCGACCACCCACACCCAAACAACTCAAATTCACGCCAACTTTAACAGGCTGCTAGAGTTCGTTCTGACGACTTATGCACCCGCAAGAGACCTGTTCTTCACTCGTTTTTACTTGTAACCTGTCTACGAATTCGCCATCATCAGCGAACAGTAATTTACCTTCTCACCAGACTCCTGATTGGGATGATACATCGATGCAAGGGGAGGGAACGAAGTGATCCATGTCGTCCTGCTTATTCTACTGCCTCTTTTTCTTGCTGCAATATATATGGCGCCAATCGCAACGATAGGAACAACCTCCTTAGTTTCGATCATAACGCTTATTTTGAGAAAATCTTGGGCGGACAATAGAGCCATATTTTCCGTGATGACCCGAGAATCCCTCTGGAAATCGCTGAAGAAGACATTCCTGGTTTGGATGCCTTATGTCGTCGTTCTTGCTCCTGGCCTATATATTGCCGACGTCGTCGATCGAGTTCTTGAATATGGTATTGACGTGACACGAGAATGGAGCAGAGGCCAGACACCTATTGATGTTTCAACACAACCGATCAACGACCGGGCTGTATCTGGAGTTAAAGCGATTCGCGAGCGTAGTGTCCAACGTTATCCATGGTATCATCCGCTTGGTTGGATTATAAATCGGCTCGGCAAACGTGTAGAAGACACAATCAGTGGTCTTCCGACGGTTCAGTTTCGCCTTGATGTATCCGTCTATGTTTTATTGGTATGTAGTGCAGCAGAAGCATTTCTCGCAATTACCAGATGGACTCTTCTTGGATATGTTTTGTACATTATTCTGAGATCATTTGGGTATGTATACGCAAGAGTTTACGCAACGTTGTATGATAAACTTATTGTGCAGATATAACTTCAAAAAGATTACAAGTCTCTAATTTCAACAAGATTATGCACAAGTCGGGCCAGATGAATAATTTGCTTGCAGAATATGATCTTCGAAAAGCAGGTGCTGGTTTTGTGCGTGTCTTCAACACTTACCGTGTCGAACTCCAGCGAAGACAATGTGCGTTTCACTTCAGACGTCGCTGCCAGCCGATTGGTCATCCACCATCAGTCGCTGTGCCGCAACCGAATCGTTGTACGTTTGCTCGTCTCCTGAATGGGATTCTTCTCACAAACCGATATTCTTTTGATGGAGGAGAGTTTGTTCAGTTTAATCTACCTCAGGGACATCATGTTGTAGAATGGGATGTTCCACGAGGTGTGAGTATCGTATTCTCAATGCCACATTTACTAGGATTCGAAGAATCTGTGTCGTTGTCAACAACAGTTAACCTTGCAATATCTAATTTAGCTCTAGATAAGGCATTCTTTCATATCGCAACAGGACCAGGGATCGTCGCATTTGAATGCCACGGAAATCCGGATATTGCAATGGCAGCCGATGATATTCCGAGTTTTTCGAGTTCTCGACTCGTGGCATGGACCAAAGGAAGTCAATTTTATCTAGTTGGATCGAAGAAGGTAAGAGACATTTATCTGTCGTATCTTTATTTAGCAGCAAAAAATACCAGTGGTGTTGTCCTCGATGCTGATATGGGGAAAAATCACGAAACCAGCTCACTTTGGCATATGCTTCGAAGCTTTTATTGGCGTTGGTGAAAGGTTCGAACTTGTAACAGCTTTTAACGTTCTCACAATTGCTCATACAGGATTAATACAATTCCAGAACGCACAGCCATCTGTCACTGCTCCAGGACCTCATGGATACGGGGCTCTTTTTTGAAGAAAAAACGTCGGCGGATTTTCGGAGTTTGCCCCGAGAATGGAGACGCACATGAATGATCTGACAGATTTAGCAACCCTGGTGGATCAGAGTACGTGGAGAAGGTCATAAAAGCTGGCACAGCACTGTTCCGACATGGTGCATCCATTGCACGGACGGTTTGTCTCGAAACTTTGGACCATCCGTGCAGGGAAGTGGCTGGAGTTGAAGAACACCATTCTGTTGACCTACCCCCGAATTGTGAACCAGGTGTTATGAGGCAGTTTCACAACCTTTGGAATACTGAACAGGTTTGGCAAGGGATGTGTCTTTGAGCAGGGTGAAAGGAGACACTCATGCTCGTCACCCTGCCTTCGTGGCCAACACGCCGTCGGCCGACTAAGAGAGAATCCGGGACGACGTAGAAACCCTTTCTCTATGATACGCAATGGCTTTTGATTGCCGACTTGCTTTCTGATCCCGCGGTAGGGCAGCTCCGGGGACGAATCCCCTTGTGTGGGGATATCTGAGACTCGTCCATCCCTAGTGGAATAACCCGCAAACCCTCTTCATATGCGAGTGGATTCCCGCTGTGTAGCCCATCGCTTGGCGGGCTGTTAACCCGTTGATTTCAAGTTCGACGAGGGTTTGAACCAATCAATGATCCCCCAAAGAGGCTCGAAAAGCGAGAACACACTTGCCTATAGCAGCATACATCGATTCGGAGACGCCAAATCGGGCGAGCATTGTTACGAAGGGGGTTCCTTACAGGGAGCTTTTTCGGTTAGCGGAATTTCCGCTGCCCATCTGGTTATCGCACGACGCCGAGAGGTTCGCCTCCCGGCGTTTGTTTCTTTCCGTCATTTGTGCAACAACTTGCGATAGCTCGCTCCACCGCGAGAGTTCGCTGCCCGCCCCCAGTGAACGGCGGCTGCCCCGCGCTTGCCCTCTCCGCTCACCCGAACTCTCTCGCTCTCCGTTCATCGGCCCCCGTTCGGTGATCGAATCGAGCGGAACTTCAGCTGGCTGCAGAACTGGCGTTGACTGATCACCCGCTGGGAGTACTACGCCGAACTGTTCGAAGGCTTCGTCCACAAAGCCTGCCTGTACACCATCAACACCATCATCAAAGGGTGGAGAAACGATCTCGTAAATGAAGCGAAGTTTTTATTTCGTCCTGCGGTGGAGGCCGAGATTTGACTCAGAAAAGGTACGCCGTCGTTCCCGCAAGCAATCACCCTTTTAAAAGCGAAAAAGTCCCTGCCGGTCGCGCAATAAGGCGGTCTGTCGTCGTACGTGTTGATCGGTACGCATGAAGAGCGTACTGGGTGGCTTCCGTAAGAAAAGGACGCGATTTTCCCACGCCGGAATATCACGTCATGCTTCGCGAGCGCTTGTTGAGCGACAACACAAGGATGGGAGCACGCTGCACCAACTCAGCTCAGATGATAGGAAACTACCATATTTAGTCATGATTGTCATAGACAAAGGAGTGAAAATATCAACAATCACTTGAATGATCCGATCCTCCTTCACCATCGTCTTTTGGTTGTTTCTGACCGCATTGTCAGTGAGAGAGGTGGTGCCTGATGATCGAGATTTCTTTGAAGCACGGATTCGTCCGGTACTTATTCAGCATTGTTACGAATGCCATTCCTCTGGAGCGGCCAAAGTTCAGGGGGGACTGAGGGTGGACTTCCGGGACGGTCTTCGTCAGGGCGGAGATTCCGGAGCTGCCATTCAACCGGGGAGACCATCTGAAAGTCTGCTGCTCAGCGCACTCAAGTATGAGTCAATTGAGATGCCGCCGGCGGGGAAGCTACCCGACGCCGTGATTGCAGACTTTGAACGCTGGATTGAGGATGGGGCCGTCGATCCGAGAGATCATCCTCCCTCTGCCTCAGAGGCCGCAGAAGTCGCATGGAAGTTGCGACTCGCAGCGCGAAGACACTGGTGGAGTCTGCAACTGCCACAATCTGTCACTCCTCCTGAAGTGAATGATCCTGTCTGGGAGAGGGAGCCTGTCGATCGGTTCATTCTTGCGAAGCTACATGCAGCGGAGTTGACACCGTCCCCACATGCGGATGCAGAGACATTGCTGAGGAGGCTTTCATTTGTGCTCACCGGGTTACCACCACGGGGGGAACGGGTTGCAGCTTTTCGCCGCGACTTTGCGAAGAACGCCGATGCCGCATTGTCTTCGCTCGTCGACGAATTGCTCAACTCCCCTCATTTCGGTGAACGATTTGCCAGGCACTGGATGGATGTTGTGCGTTACACAGACACCTATGGATATGAATGGGATATCCCAGCCAAAGGAGCGTGGGAATACCGCGACTATCTCATCCGGGCGTTCAATGATGATGTGGGATTTGATCAACTGATCCGTGAGCAGATCGCAGGAGACTTGCTGTCCACTCAACGCATTCATGGCGAAGCCAAAGTCAATGAAAGCCTGATTGGCCCGATGTTTTATCATATGGGTGAACATCGTCACGGCAGCAGCCTCGATTTCAACGGCATTCACCAGGAGATGATCGACAACAAGATCGATGCATTCTCCAAGGCGTTTCTGGGCCTGACGGTTGCTTGTGCACGTTGTCATGATCATAAGCTCGACGCCATCTCACAGGCTGACTATTACGCTCTGGCGGGCATCTTTATGACTCCTCGCTGGACGGCGCGCTCCATTGATTCTCCAGATCGATATTCTGCAGAGATCTCGGAACTTAAACGGCTACGGCGAGAGATCCGACTCGCCTTGTCCCAGGCGTGGCGAGATAAAGTGAATTCAAAGCTATTTGAGGGAGCAAGTCTGAAGCAATGGGCGATGGAGCATCGGGAGAAGTTAAAGACGGACAACCTCGAGGACGTGGGTTATCCCATCTCCAGGTTACTCGCTTTGAGTGAGCACCGTCCGCAACCAAACGAAGGTGAAATGCTGTCAGATGTCAACCTCCATTCGCACACAATCGATATGGCCGTCAGAGACATGTGGAAGCAACTTGCTGACGAATGGGCGAATACCAGGCAAACTCGGATTAAGCAAAATGCTGAATCGTTCACTGTATTGACGGAGTTCGATAAACCTGGGTTTCCGGATAATTGGAGTGTAGAAGGAAGTGGGATTGAACACGGGTTTGTCACCGATGGAACACCGCTGGTGAGCTTGAATAAGGATCGTTTGATCTCGTGCTTTCTCCCGCGCGGCTATCACACACACGCATTGTCCTCCAAGCTGCCCGGAGCTGTCCGACTTCCTGCACCAGAACAGTTCTCTCGCGCCAGAGTGAGCCTCAAATTATCCGGCGGGGAATGGGCGGGGAGACGTTCCGTTCCTCAGAACGCTTTTATGGCCGAAGAGATCTTCTTTTTCGATCCGTCCGCGTCACCCTCCTGGATGTCCTTTTCAAGGACAGGTCTGAGGAACGGCGTGACGAGGGTGCTGACTGAAATCACCACGGCATCACTGAACTCAAATTTCCCACCACGAACGGGTCTCGCTGTTGCTGGCAAGGCAGCATTGCCAGCAACAGATGACGGATTCAACAAACGGAGTTGGTTCAGCCTGACTGGCGCCGTACTTCATGATTCCAACAGCGTTCCTGCCGATGCGCTGGATGCTTTCACCGCACTCTACCGTGAACCACATCCTGTAAGTGATGACGCAGCGTGGCAATGCGTCGCTGGTTGGCTGGAGGGAACACTGGACCGTTGGCGGGAAGAACGTGTCGCGCAAGGAGACGTTCAGGTGCTGAACTGGATGCTTAATCAGCAATTGCTTCCCAATGATGCAACTTCCTTGCCCAATGTAGCGGTTCTCGTGGAGAAGTATCGCGAGGTGGAAGCTCGGATCAACTTCCCCCGCAGCGTGAATAGCATGGACGAGCACGGTGTAGAACCTGTGAACTATCGGCTGAATATTCGCGGAAATGTGGACGAAGAAGGGCCAGAGATTCGTCGTGATTTTCTCGAAGTTTTCTCCGGAAGTACTGCTGTCGGGCAGGCTGCGGGAAGTGGCCGACTGGAATTGGCAGAACATCTTGCCAGTGGCAGAAATCCACTTGTCGCCAGAGTCTACGTCAACCGCGTCTGGCAATGGATCTTTGGTACAGGCATTGTTGAGACTTCCAACGACTTTGGAAAACTCGGAGAACTCCCGTCTCATCCAGAACTGCTGGA
>CALLWY010000104.1 GCA_938015865.1 uncultured Planctomicrobium sp. | reverse complement strand
CACGCCGCGATTCAGGCGAATGCAAGGGATGGGTCCACGCGGGGCTGTCAGGCTCCATAGTGTTCGCTCAGAGATACTGAGCATTCGTGCGGCCTCACGCGGCCGAAGTGCGATTTTGTCTTGAAGTGTCACAGTCATGATTCCCAATAGCACAAAGAATCGGCGCGAACAGTTCGCGCCTGCTACTGAGAATCCCCCTCCGGCAACTAGTTCTGGCAACCTGCGCCACTCGCAGGACGCGGTTTATTGCAGAAATTAAGCGAAAATAAAAACGCCAAATTTTTTTGTCTGGCAACCTGCCGGCAACTGGTTGCCGCCTATTCATCGTCCTCAGAAACACCGTTCTCGTACTTCGCCGCCCATTCCTTGTGGCGGCTTCTCCGGTCTTCAATCCTTTCGTCAGCTCTTCCGTATCGGTTCTCTTTCCACCACAGAGACTTCTTGATGGCGTTCGCTGAGACACCCAGAGCGGTACCCAATTGAGTCGCAGACACTGAAGAGGGAATCCCTACGTGACGATGGATTGCGCTCAGCTTGTCATTGACGGTCCCTGATCCGCCAATTGCTTCTGCCGCCTTTCGAAACTTTTCGTCAGCAACATCCCCTGTTATGGCTTTGAGAAGTTTCAAGAAATTCCCTGTTGAATCCTCCGGGGCTTGCTTCTCCGGTCCCTCAACGGCCGGAACATTGTTCCCCCCTGGCCTCGGAGTCAAGAACCGAATGTATCCCCTAATTGTGTGGGCCGTCAGGCTCACCGGGTCGGCTATCGACTGACGCAGGGCCTTCAGGAATCCGCGTTGCTCAATGGAGCAATCGGCAAAGTCCGGATTGCCGGGAATCAGCATCAAAACACGCTGGCACGCAGTGCGAATACTGTCGTCAACCCGTTCTTCGCTGACCGATTCATCCCCGTCTTCGAACGTCACGAAGCGGGGCTTCAAGTGGTCATGGTCCAGCAGCCACGCCAGTTCGTCCAGTTCGCGGCAGATTGTTATCAGATCAACGGGGACCAGCCCATAAGAACGTTCCGCCATCAGCTTGCCTTTCTAAACGCGGGTCAGCCGGACCGGTCGGGGAAAGGCAACCCAAACCGGCCAGGCCGAACGTCTCCCGTCGGAGACTCCCGCAAGTTCTTCAATCGTCGTCGGGCAGCAACCCTTGACGGTCCAGTTCAATCACCACTTCCGCAGCCCGGATTGCCAGCCGGTTCTTCCCGGAATTCATACACTCCTTCAGGCTTTCCACAATCGCCTGTTTCACATCTTCGGGAATATCCCACCCTTGCCGGATGGCTTTCTTAAGCAACTGAAGATGCGACCGCGTAACATACGAACCTTTCCCCCAGCCCCCAGCGGGTTGATGATCAGGAATTGCACTGGATCGCATTATATCACCGAATTCTGGTTTGCTCAGCCAGTTCTTTCAGTCCCTCCGGAATCGGCAGTCCGTAGCGAATCACCCACCGCAGGGCATCCGTCGGGGTCAACTCCTCAGCAACAACGTCATCGGTTCCCGGGATCAGTTCGTGGTAATGGAACCAACGTTCGCCAGACTGGAACAACGTCACTGTTCCCACCGCTTCATGGTGGATTGCGTTTTCGGGGACTTCTACCCACCCACTTACGCCGTCCAGTAGCTGCACTGCGATTATCTTTCTCATGGGATTCGGTGCCTCTCGTGTTTGGTTAAGACGTACCTTCATCGGCTCATTCCAGCAACTTCCGGAGGGCCTCCCGTTCCTCCGGGGACAGGCTCGCCAATGTCTTCAATGCAGCTGCCAAAGATGCAGGATTGCTGGAAATGTCGTCGGATTTGACGTCGCCTGAATCAGAAATTGCGGTTTTCCCAATGTTTGAGACAGGTTGTTCGAATTCTGTCGTGACCACTCTTTGCCTCTGCAAATTGCCGCAAGAATGTGCAAGCCCCGGAATTTCCTTTTTTTCGTGTCTGAAATTGGGCAATTGCGAGTTATTGCTGCTCATTTCGGCAATGTTTTGCGCCAGATTTGCGAAGTCGGCTTCCGTTGTTGGATGGAAGTTGCGGGCAGAAACGGCAATGCTGTTCCCGATCCGTTCACTATCCGCAGTCTCGGGGCTCCTCCCGGGGCGTCAACTGTTCTCCTATTGCCTTGATCTACTCGACCGGCCAGCTGCTAGTTCTGTTTGGGTCCGGTTCGAAGGGGATGGCGGAGACTCTCCGGGGCGCATTTTTGATCATTTCGGTCAGCCTGATGGCGTGCCCCATTTCCTCTGAACCGAATAGATGGAGAATGACCGATTTTTGAGCTGCATTACTGAGTGCAATGCAGCAAAAACGCTGATCGTGACGTGCACCTCATCAACCTGTCAAATCCTGCGCCAAGGTCATTCGAATGCTGTTGTTGCTCTATCCCAGTTCTGTGGAAGTGGGTTGCCCACAACGGCACGACGTTGTTTGACAGTTCCGCGGGGATGGGGCTCACTAATTCCGTTGGCGTAACGTGATCGTGCTGATGCGAATGGAGGTTTCTTGTCGGTGAATCGTTCGCTTGCGCGCATTGTTGTTCACAAAGGCATTGGACCGCT
Organism: uncultured Planctomicrobium sp.; assembly: GCA_938015865.1. Lineage (GTDB taxonomy): Bacteria > Planctomycetota > Planctomycetia > Planctomycetales > Planctomycetaceae > Planctomicrobium. The sequence goes on along the minus strand of CALLWY010000104.1, from coordinate 11,461 downwards.
TGCAGGCTGCGACTCGCAGTCTGCCAGCTATTGAACCCGCAATTAGAGCGTTGTATTGCCTTCGTGTCGTTAATATGATTCCTGCATGTTGCTTTGTCCTGTCGAGATTGTCTCGGAGCGAACACATGGGGTGTCTCCAAGTGTGAATGGAAGGGTAAAGGAACAGCGAACCGATGCAGCGCAGCCCCGCCCTGCATGTCTGGTGGAAGGATGAGGATCGGGGGCAGTTCCGTCTTGTGCAGATTCAGAAGGGCTCAAGACTGTCTCGGCGTGGGCTCTCTACCACCTTCACCGCGTTGCGAAAGAGAGTCAGAAGAAGATCGACGAAAGCGGGCTAATCGATGAGCAAAACAATCTTGTGTCATTGCGAGTGCGGACAAAAACTCAACGCACCTCCTTCTCACGCGGGTAAGTCTTTCAAGTGCCCGAAGTGTGGTAAACTTGGGAAGGTCCCCGCCACGGCAATCTCTGATGTTACGTCAGGAAGTCAATCAACGAATTCGAATTCCAATTCATATTTCAATCTGATAATTGCCGCCGCAGTCGTTTTGGCAATCGGTGTGATTTCTTTTATCTGCCTGGATGTCGTGAGAACATCCCGGTCACAGCGTCTGATGAAAGAAATGGTGGATCTGATTCAGGCTGCACGTACAACTCGAGCTGCTGGAGATTTAAGAGTTGCCCTAAGTCAATATGAAGACGCAATCAAGCTGGCAGACTCCTCTAAGAACGTCGAGCTTGCAGATCTGAAGAAAGAGTCTGAGATGGCTCGCGACGAGTTAAGAGCAATTCTGAAAGAGCAGTTGGAAGAAGAGGAACGCCTCAAAAAAGAGCAGGAGGAACTTGCTAAACGTCAGGAAGAAGAATCGAAGCGACTTGCGCGGGAGCAAGCAATGGCAAAGGCGGCCGCAGAAAAAGCTGCCAAGGAGGCGGAAGCCGCACGAATTGCTGAGAAGAAACGCCAAGAGCGGATGCTTAACATCTATCGAAATCCTCCTGCTGCTGCTAGGGCGGCATTGAATGCGATGAAGAAGCTCGATGCACGAATCGAGGTCGGCATTAATTATACAAACTACTCGGAAGTCGTTGGGGAATCTTGGGGCGAAGTACGTATTTTTGTCGAATCTCCCGAAGGCAAGGAAATTCCGGAGTTCAGCCAGCTAATGGAGTTGATGATCGACAATCACAAGAAGGCACTGGACATCTGGAGATCCCAAGTTAATGATGACGCTCCCAAAGCATTGGTCACTATCTATCGTAACCTGTGCTGGCAGGTATCAAGCACGCAGTTAAAGATCGCTGAACGCTTAATTTCGCCGGATGTGAAATTGGAAAGCATTTCCGAGGCGGTGAATTCGATAAAAATCAGCAGGGAAATCGATCATAAGATCAATCTGCAACTTCCTCTTTCAGTCGTTTCTGGTCGGTACGGCGAAGTAATTGAGGCTGCTGAGGAGATTGAGTCGCTTGCAAATCAGTTGGCCAAGTCGGCTTCTATGGAATAAAAGATCATTTTAAGTGAAACGCCTTTTATTTACACCCAGTTAGCCCAACTTGGGCCAGGTGCGAGTGATAGCCTGTAACAGCTGGTCCATCTTGAAAACCAGCTTTTCGAATTCCCCCTTCTCGATCGACAGGCGGACGGGTTTGTCCTCCACGGTGGCTGTCAGGTGAATCGAGGTCGAGAGGAAGGGCAATCGTTGGTTGCAGGCTTGGGGCGACGCATTGCATTTGCGGCCGCGTTCTGAGCCGGGGTGTTCCTTCCACCGGCGCGCCACGTCTTAGGTTGTCGTCGGTGGATTGCGCTGGCCGTTTTGGTCCTTATGTGCCATAGCGAGGTTGCAGGAGGAGCGAGAACGAGTCTCAGACTGCGGTTGGTTTCAGGACTGCTTTCGCAATTGTGCCGGCATGCATGGTTTCGAAGGCTTCGTGCCAGTGTTCCAGCGGCCAGATTCCGCCCATAATTGGGGAAAGATCCAGGAGTCCGGTCGACAGCAGGCGGAGGACTCGTTCCCAGATGGGCCAGTTATGGCTGAAGCTCCCCTGCAGGCGAACGTTTTTCTGAACAAGTGGGTCGAGTGAAAAATTGATCGGGTCACGGCCCCAGCCGACCTTACTGATCCATCCTCCGGGGCGAACAACCTCAATCGCGGTCTTGAGGGTTGCGGAGACACCCGCTGCGTCGATCACTCCATCAGCTCCCAGCCCATCCGCTGCAAAAGCCCAGTCCCGGCAGTCTCCGATAATTGGCTCACACCCATATTTCCGCACGGCATCAAAGCGAATGCGGTCGCGCTCCAGTCCTACGACGCCGACGATTGCCCCCTGCAATTTTGCGATGGCGGCACACAGAAGTCCAATGGGGCCGGGGCCGAGAACAAGGATTCGGTCTCCGGGCTTTACATCCCCATTACTCACCACGGCACTGTAGGCAACGCAGCATGGTTCAGTGAGACAGGCAATGGACAGGTCCAGCCCGTCGGGAACTCGATGAAGGCAGCGGGCGGGGACTTTCACGAACCGGGTCATTGCTCCATTAGTGCCGTATCCGAACCCTTTTCGTGTCGGGTCGAGTTGATACTGTCCGGAACGCGACATGGGGTTATAGGGATCGATGATGGCAGCCGTTTCACTCACAACACGGTCGCCCACCTGCCAGGGGCCGGCGCGTTCGCCGACTTCTGCGATTCGTCCGCCGAATTCATGGCCAAGGATCACGGGATAATTGACGGGCCAGCTGTGGTCTGCGGTCCATTGATGCAGGTCGCTTCCGCACACCCCGACGGCCGCCACTTCCATCAGGACATCTTCCGGGCCAATGGATGGGATCTCGACGTCTCTCAGCTCCACCGCGTACTTCTCCGGGGAGTAATTGACAACAGCAGGCTGGGTGCTTCGGGCGGAGGGCATGGAGCGTTCTCCAGTGGGAAAGTTCGAAGGTCGGGTTCAGGGAATGAATGACTCAGGTCTGTTCTTCAATGTGTCGGTGACACCATGTCGTTTTATTGGCGTGTCTGGAGTGGAATCGGTGTCGCTGACTCCTGTTGTAGGAATGGACTACGGGATCATGTGACTGATCGTTATTCATCATCCCTTAGAAGGAACGTGATGAACCAGTCCGCATGTCGCGTGAATTATCTTGAAAAGGGAGAGACGAAACATCAAGAGGGTGGAGATGAGGCGAACAGACCAGTTTTCTTGATGGAGCCGAATTGGGGTGGCTCATCGCTGCCCTGATGAAGCAGAGGAGATGGTCTCTGAGGCGGGCAATTGCGTTCGCTGCCGGAGATCGACAGAATTGTGAGAGATCGGCACGCCCCCTTCTCTCAAATCACACTCGATGTCAACGTTCCCTGAGACTGTTTCCATTCGTACCGGTGCTCGCCTGCACTTTGGTCCGCTGTCCTATCGACCGGAAACAGGACGAAGCTTTGGAGGAATTGGCTTGATGGTGGAGCGTCCGGGTGTTGAGCTGACTGCAACATCCCGGACAGGGCGCCGTCCCAGTGGGATCGACTCCCCACGCACTCAGCAGCTGTTAACGTCCTTCAAGGACCGACTGCCAGTTCTCCAGTTTGCGTTTCAGGTTGATCTGGCTGAAGAGATTCCGGCGCATCAGGGGCTGGGGTCCGGAACGCAGTTGTCGCTGGCTTTGATGGAAGCACTGCTTGCACTCAGAGGAGAGCAAGCTTCCATTACCCGTCTTGCTGAACTGGCGGCTCGGGGGGATCGTTCTGCCGTCGGTCTCTATGGCTATGAGCAAGGGGGCTTCCTCTTTGATGCGGGACATGCCCCGGGAGAATCGATCGGTCAACTGGCTTGCCGGGTCGACTTTCCGGAGGAATGGCCGGTCCTGTTGCTGCATCCGCAGGATGCTCGGGGACTTTCCGGGGCTGTGGAGCTCAAGGCTTTCGAACAACTGGGGGCGATGCCTGAACTCACATGTGGTCGACTCTGTCGATTGGCACTGACCGAATTGCTCCCTGCAATTCAGACACGCAACTTTCATGATTTTACTGTGGCACTCTTTGAATACGGCCAGCTTGTGGGCGATTTTTTTCGCCAGACGCAAGGGGGAGTCTTTGCCTCTCCTGCCATGCGGCAATTACTTCAGCAGTTTCCCCATGTGGCTCATACCGGAATGGCACAGTCCTCCTGGGGACCGACGATCGCCATGTTCGCCGAAAACGAATCCCATGCCTCCGAGCTTCGGCGGCAACTCCGGGAATTGATCCCGGATCAGACTTGCCGAATCGAGATCACCAGAGCACGGAATCGTGGTCGAGAGATACGCATCGGCTGAAGAGGCTTGTCTGATGATGTGCTGAGGGAATATTGCCCGGACGAGCCAGCTCTGTTCTACTCCTCCCCTCAACTCATTCATAACGAACATTCCCTGCATGAAGATTTCCGCCGACAAATTGCAGCAGTGCTGGTTTCTGGCTGGTCCGACAGCCACCGGAAAGTCTGCGCTCTCGTTGTCGCTGGCGGAGAAACTGGATGCAGAGATCGTCTCCATGGATTCCATGGCGATTTATCGCCGGATGGACATTGGAACGGCCAAGCCCAGCGAGGAGGAACAGCGACGCGTTCCACATCATCTGATCGATCTGATTGAACCCCATCAGGAGTTCTCGACAGCGGAATATCTTTCCGCAGCGATTCGGGTCGTCGATGAAATCCTCTCACGCGGACGGGTTCCGCTGTTTGTTGGCGGGACCGGGCTCTACCTTCGGGCATTGTTAAGAGGCGTTTTCGAAGGTCCCCCTGCGGACTGGGAAATTCGAACGAAGCTGATGGAACAGGCGGCCGCTGGTCCGCCGGACTGGCTGCACTCCGAGTTGCAGAAGGTTGATCCAGTGACCGCTGCCCGTCTTCATCCTAATGATGCCCGACGTCTGATCCGGGCACTGGAAGTGTACACACTGACGGGGGTGCCCCCCTCAGAACTTCATCAGGAGGCTCCTCTTCCCCCGGATAAGCAGCCTCAGCATGTTTTCTGGCTGCATCCTCCCCGTCACTGGCTGCACGAACGCATTAACCGTCGGGTGGTGATGATGTTCGAACGTGGTCTGGTTGATGAAGTCCGGGCGCTGCTCGATGCGTCGAATCCTCCCGGACAGACCGCCCGTCAGGCTTTGGGGTACCGGGAGACGATCGACTGGCTGGAAGGGAGACTCGGATCGGAGCAGGAGACGATCGAACTGATCCAGACCCGAACCCGACAGTTTGCCAAACGGCAGCACACGTGGTTCCGCAACCTGACAGAATGTCGGGAGGTCCCGGTGACCGGAGAGGAAACTTCAGACCAGCTACAGCAACTGATCTTCGGCTCCCTTGCCTGAAAAGAGCGGCCTGTCCCCATCGAAATCCCGAGCACTATTGAACAGTCATGTCTCATTTGTGTCAGAGAATGTCGAAAAGGAGTGGACATTCGTTCGCTGAATGACCAGATGTCACCGAATCGGTGAATCAATTGAGTCCGGTTTTTCGAGAGCTCGTAGAATCCATGGGGAAACCTGTGCGGATCGCGGTTGCGATTTCTGCACCCGATTGGTGCGGTTCTGGACTCTGAGCTGAGGGAGCAATTGCAGAAATCCCCTCTCCATGGCGACTCCGACAGACTGAATTGTGCCTGAGTAAGGGTGCTGAAAGCCTGCCGGGAATTCATGTTGATGAAAATCGGGGGTTCGCTTAATTTTCCGCTCCCATCTCGCATCTTCCCCGGATGCCCCTCAGTTGGAAGGTCTCCAATGCGTCACCCCAATTTTCGAATCCTGCTGGTCCTCCCGTTGTTTTTCAGCGGCTGCGAACTGATGCAATATGTTGCACCGCATCAACTTTGGAAGTTAAACCGCCAGCCAGCGATGGAGGGCGAGGATGGGTACTTCAGCATCCCGGCGGAGTCCGCTTCCGAAGCGGAAAAGAACAGCAACACTTCGGGCGCAGGGATGAAGCCTGATGTTGCCGATCAGGGGCGTACCTGATCCCCGCGATGGATCCGGCCGTGGGATGGCTGGATATTGACAGCTGCCCCACTTTTGACAGGTGATTTCCTTCGGTTTGACCTCTGTTCCGGGACATGTGAAGCCTTCAATTCAAGCAACTGCGTCGATTCATGGAAGAAGCCGACATGTTTGACTCTCGTGTCCGCCGCCATCCCGTTCAGACGTTTCAGTTCTGGTTTGTGGTCCTGACCTGTTTTGTCGGAGCCACAGCATGGAAGCTTGATCTCTTTCGCATTTCCGGGTCTTCCGCCCCCATTGTGGTCATGACGGAAGAGCCGATGCCCCCTCCCCCTGCGTCGCACGAGGAACTGGAGTCACTTCTGGCCGAATCCACAACAGGGAATTCCTCGGAAGTCGACGCCCTGAAGCCAAATGATTCCGCTCAAAGCACTGCCGGGGCAGAGCCGGAAATGCTGCTGACGGGAGAGATTGAGGCCGCACCTCTGCAGACAGAGTCCCAAGAAGCGTCCGTGCCCGAAATGAAAACGGATTCGCAGATCATTCAGACTGCGGCGCTACAGAGGGAACAGATTGGCTCCTCCGGTGTCGTCACGGCAGATCTTCAGATGCCCATGACCGATCCCCCAGCGGAAGCGAAAGCGGTCCAGCCCCGGCTATCGTCGATTTCCGCTGAGCAGATGCTTCTGGCGATTGAGGAAGCGGATCGGTTAATTCAGGCGGGAGAGGACATCAAGGCGCACCGACTTCTTTCTGAAACTTACTGGAAGGCGAGAGGGTCACGTCAGCAGCTGATGAGCCGACTGAATCTTCTGGCTCACAGAATTTACTTTTCGTCGGATGTTCATTACCTCCCGCCGTATGAAGTCCATTTCGGCGATCGTCTTGAGAAGCTCGCTGCCCGGTATCGAGTCTCAAGCGAATACCTCGCGCGTCTCAATCGTCTGGATAGTCCTGCGTTGAAAGTCGGACGCCCGCTGAAAGTCATTCAGGGGCCGTTTTCTGCAGTAATTGATCCAGCTGAGTTTGTGATGACGATTCACTCTCAGGGGTATTTTGTGACTGCCATTCCAATCGGTTTTGGAACCGATCAGCCGATCTCTGGGGGGACATTTCGGGTGACCAAAGCTCCTGCCCAACCCAATGAGTCTGTTTCTCTTGCGAAAGGATGGATGGAAATACAGGACCCCACCGGGGCGCTTCAGGGCTTCCGGATTCAGGGAACCAGTAACTCGAATCTCATTGGAACGGTCTCCGGTCCCGGAGGAATCCGAATGGGAGAACGGGAGTTTGCGCTGGTGTATGACCTATTGACCGAAGATTCTGAATTCATTATTAACCCGCCGCGTCGTACTGAGTGAATCACTCTGGGAAGGATCCCGCCTGATGTCCATTCTTGATCTGGACCGGCTTCGTGACACGGAAGTCATTTCTGAGCCATTCGAATATCTGATTGTCCCGGACTTCGTTCGACCGGAAGCACGCGAGGCAATCGGCAACGACTATCCGAACATCGAAGATGGTGGGAGCTTTCCCCTTTCTTCGCTGACTTACGGGCCCAGCTTCGGAGCCTTCTGTGATGCGCTTCGTGGAGAAGAGCTGGCCAGAATCTTTTCAGAGAAGTTCAACGTTGACCTCGTCAATCTCCCCACCACGCTGACGGTTCGCGGCCGGTGCCGAAAGAAAGATGGGGCTGTTCACATCGACAGCCGCACGAAAGTGATCACCGTCCTGATTTACCTGAATGATGGTTGGGCTGACGGGGGAGGGCGATTGCGGCTTCTCCGCTCGAAAGACATCAACGATGTCATCACCGAAATTCCACCGGACGCCGGTCTCATGCTGGCGTTTCTGAATCGGGAAAACGCGTGGCATGGGCACCTTCCCTTTGAGGGAGAACGACGGGTGATTCAGTTGAACTGGGTAGTCAGCGAATCAGCTGCCCGTTCCAGTGCCTGGCGACACAGCGTCTCCGCGTTCTTCAAACGAACCTTCCGACGGAACAAGGTCCCCGCCGGTTGATCAGATTGATCAGATTGTTTCTGCGACCGCTCCAAGATTGAACATCATCAACATCAACGGGCGAATTGCCGACCTTCCGGCGATTCGCCCTTTTTCTATTTGGGGCACGTCCCTTCGCCCGACCCTTTTAACAGTCTGCATGATTCAATCGAATGGCGGGGCAGCGATCAGCGTTCATTCGGCGATGTCAAGAATGACCTTGAACTGATCTTTCGCCCCCGCGACTTCCATGGCCTGCACTCCAGATTCCAATGGGAATCGGGATGTAATGAGGTTTTCCACATGAATCTGACCGGAGGCGATCGCAGCCAGTGCCGGTGCAAACGGCCCGCATCGTGAGCCGACGACATTCAGTTCATCAATGACGACTCCAGCGAGTGAAGGCCCCTGATCTCCGGCGACGGTGGTCTTCAGGACAATGGTTCCCCGCGGGCGGACGAGTCGACAGGCATCCTTGAACCCGCTCGCGGAGCCGGTGCAGTCCACCACTAGGTCCGCGATATGTGGTTCGGTCAGCTCATGAATCAGAGCTGTTCGAATCCCCAGACCACTGAGCCGGGCCAGTTTCTGTGGGTGCTTGCCGATGACCAGCAGGTCCGAATGGGACTGGGCAATCACTTGCGAGCAGAGATTCCCGAGACGCCCATCCCCCAGCACAATAATGCTGGAGAATCGCGACAGGTCAATCTGTGCCGGGATTTGAAAGGCTGCTGCCAATGGTTCCGTGAAGACGGCGGCATCATTGGAGACATGGTCAGGAACCGGGTGGAGATTGCACTCCGGCAACCAGATGCGATCCGCAAAGGCCCCATCATGATTCAGAATTCCGAGGACAGTGCGATGGGGACAATGTGTCGTTCGACCTTGCCCACACGTTTTGCAGTTGCGGCAACTCGCATTGATTTCCCCGACAACCCGTTGACCTGCGTATTTCCCTTCTTCAGCGATTCCGACGAACTCATGACCCAGGACCCCATGGAATCCCATGTAGCCCCGGACCAGCTGGAGGTCTGTTTCACAAATCCCCGCGCGAAGGACTCGAATGGGGATCTGTCCGGGAATCGGATTCTCCTTGTAATCGGGCTGAAACTTGAGACCAGAGGCTGAAAGTACCAGAGCGCGCATGGAGTGCCCCTTTAATTAAAATGAAGGACGGAATTATTTTTTCCGCAGTATGAAGACAACGTCTTCGGTCTGTGAGGTGATCTCAATCTGTTCATCCAGCTCGTAGCAGAAGTCATGAAGAGCTGCAATTTCCAGCTGAGGGCATGTTTCAAGGAGCTGATGGAACTGATCCGCTGTATAAGTCCGGTAGTTCATCTCATCCACGATCCGGAACGAGTTTGACGGGGTGTAGACATCCACGGTCATCCCCAGTTTTTCGTTCCGTTTCTCCAGATCGAGTTCCTTTGTCCACATCATGGAGTTCACCTGCAGATGGCCGCGTCGGGCGGTCCAGTCCTCTGAATCCATGCGGTCCCCCTCGGTCGGAGTGAGGTGCAACCCAAGAATGTAGAGCCCTCCTTTGACAAGGGCGTCGGCAACGCACTTCAGGTGACTGGCAGCAGCCTTTTCGGAGTCGAGATGACGGAAGCTGTTGATGGTATTAAAGGCTGCGTGGACTTTTCTTTTCAGCCTGAAGTCAGACATGTCTCCTAGCACAACACTTTCGGGGAACCCGTGCCGGGCGAGCCGTCCATTGCAGAATGCGACTGCTTTGGGATTCAGATCATTTCCGGAAACTTCATAGCCGGCCTGCGCCAGCTTGATGAGGAGACGACCGGTCCCGCAGGCGGGTTCAAAGATGCGCTGGACGTCACATTGAGCGTACCTCTCGAAGCAACCGAGCAGAAAGTCAAATTCCGCTTTCCAGTCCGATCCGAAGAGCAGGTCATAGTATTTGGGATAATCGTAGATGCTGGCGTGCGTCTGCTGCATGAGTGCTATGGGCATTTGGGGTCGAATGGGCAGTGTCTGTCCTTGCCCCCGCTCTTCCTTCGATGGCAGGTTTCCCAGGTGGCCACAAATCAGACTTCAGTTGCATGTCCGGATCGAATGCGATCGTAATTGAAGGTTACGCGGTCTTTGTCAGACTTCAAGAACCCTTTGGACGATCTCCCGTGTGATCGCGGGAAGTATCGATCAGTGGTGAATCTGATGGTGAAGGCGATGCGATGAAGATGAAGTAGCGAGGTCGCTTGATCGAAGAATGTATCCGGACAGGGCGCCACTTCGCCAGCCGAGGAGAAATCGCTCACAACGTCGGGGGCATTGGGGAGAGTGACATGGGGCAGCGGACACCCTTGGCAAGGTCACTCAGGGAAAGGACAGGTGTCCGCGAATGGGCGGTGGCGAGTTCGTTGTCCACAGGTTTCAGCGGCGAGAGAGCGAGGCGGCCGAAATGGCAATTGATGACATGGGCTTTCGGCAAGGTCCAGAGGCGACAATTTGGGGATTGGATTCGGGAATCTGGACGATTAGTCCCTTCGCTTGCGAGTTGAAGTCAGTCTGGACACCTGACAGGTTCTTAAAAGGGGCGGTTGGCCGTTTGTTTGATCTCCATCAATGCGATTGGGCTGGTGGGGCACAGTTCCGGCGCGACGCTCAGCAGCATGGAGAAAAGGCGAAATTTTTGAATGGATTGATTGACATCCGGCAATTTCTCGGCGACCATTCTACATAGAGTACAACGAATGACTCCAAGTATGTTCCGGACGGAGTCGCCAGCAATTGTAATCAGGGACAATTGTATCAAGGGATTGAACAGAACTTTGGGGGCAGAGTTCATACCACACCTAGATCTCGGCGCGGAACCGCCCGACGATTCACAACATCAGCATCTTCTGTTGTTCAACATCTGCAGTTTCTACCACGTCATGTTTCTCAGGCGAACGGTCTGAAACGCATCAGGTTGCTTCCTCCGTCGAAAATCCACCTCATCCATTTCCTTTTTGAACCCATTTTAAAGAGGCAGTTATGTCCGCCGTTCGGATTCCGGTGCTCGGAATCGTTGGTGGAATTGGTTCCGGAAAATCGGCACTTGCAAGTGCATTGAGCCGGCATTTCCGTTGCGCCCGTCTTGATGCAGACCAGATTGGTCATCGGGTTCTGCACCAGCCGGAGATTATTCGTCGCCTGAGAGAGGAGTTCGGGGACGGAATTATTGATCCGCTGGGACATGTCTCCCGTTCAGAACTGGCGCGTCGCGTATTTGGCCCTGGGCTGGAACAGCAGAAGGCGAGAAAGGTCCTGGAGTCAATTGTTCATCCGCCTATCCGGTTGCAGCTGATTGACCAGCTGGATCAGGTTCAGCGGAGTGATCAGTATGAGCTGGTCATCCTTGATGCCGCCCTGTTATTCGAATCAGGATGGTCCAACGATTGTGACGCCGTCATCTTTCTGGATGTGCCGGTCGAAGTTCGTCGCGAGCGAGTTGTCAGCCGGGGATGGTCCGCTGCCGATCTGGCAAGTCG
>CALLWY010000103.1 GCA_938015865.1 uncultured Planctomicrobium sp. | reverse complement strand
ATCGTTCGGTGGTCCTCAGAAGGGGCTCCTCTGAAGCTGAGCCTGCCCGGTCAGTAAATCAGAAGGAATCCGGGGCGTGATGTCAGTCAACGTTGAGACAGTGATCCAGCGACGTTGTGATCCCGGTCATCAGAGTCTCCCAGCGCGACCCACCTTCGAGTGGAAACTTCTGATTCACTTCCAGTTCAATCCCCGCATAATTCTGCCCGGCAAATTTCTTTCGCAAGGCGGTTGTCAGTCCATCCGATGTGCCCCGGTACGGGCGGTTAAATTCGATGACCAGATCGGAAAATGTCCGACGGAGCGCGGCTTTCCATTTTCTGGCGACGGATGCCTCCAGGGGACTCGCCGGGTCGAACAGAATCCCGATCTCTGTACGCCGGATTTTCTCCTTCATGACGGGGGTGAACGAGTGCACGGAAAGATGCAGGACCGGGCCGGCTTGCAGAGAGGTGGAAACACGATCGATCACACTCTGACGATACGGCTCATAAATTTCCTCGATGAGCCGGTCCTGTACCGCTTTCGGAAGTCGGCGGCTGAACTCCGAGAAGATGCGGGGATGCCCGAGAGTCCTGTTCAATTCGATCAGTAAACGGGAGCGGGTTTCAAAGAGAAGAGGAGCATCAAACGTCCGGGCGAATTCGCGCGCAAGTTCGAGCGCGCCGGGATCGTACCCACGGTGAGAAGCAAGGGCATCACGCGCGTCATGAAAGACGGGGAGAAACTCTTCCGGGATGGAATTTCCCCCGTGTTCACACGTCACGACAAGTACCATTCGGCGATCGGCAAAGTTCTCGTTGGCAGCTGTGACGGACCTAGGCACGGAAGAGTTCCCCGGAGGAGAGACAGTCGGCAAGTCGCGAATAGGTCTCCTGCAGCGACTCGCGATTCACATTCGGCCCGACCGACTTCAGAATCCGTTGTGCCAGACACCCTTCATTGAGGATGGTTTCGATGGCCTCGCCGTATTGAGGAGCGAACCCGGCATTCTGGCTGCAAACAGTCTCGTAAAGTTTCCGCCAGACATCGCTGAGACGAACCGAGGTCGCTCCTGTTCCAAATTGGCGGAGCAAGAGGGCATCGCTCAACACTCCGTCCCCGGCATGCTCAATGGCTGAGAGAAAGGCCGGTTCGAGGTCGTCTATGCGGAGAGATTGCTGCTCCCGCCATGAGGTCCATGTTTCCGCGACCAGAAGTTTCAGGACTTCCACAGTGAGTGCCGCAATGGCAAGATCCGCAGCGGGGGACTCCTGAAGATCAATGACACGGATTTCGATGGCCCCGCGGGAAAATCGCGCGATGGCCCCACGGGCGTTGAGAAATTCCTCCTGCAACACTCCCTCGGGATCATAGGGGGCAATGTCTCGGTACATCCGCTGGAGGATCTCTCGCTCGTAGCTGGCGCGATCAAAGACCGGTTCCGGAATGACCCGTCCGGTGATCGAAGCCACCCCCTTCGAGTTTTTCCGATAGACATCGAGCCTTGAATCCAGATATCCAGAGGCAACTCCATCCCGAAACGGCGAGCTGGCTGCCAGTGCCGGAAGGAGAGGAAGAATCAGCCGGATGGCGGCATGGAGTCGGCCGAATTCCTCATCGTCGGCAAACGGGAGGTTGATGTGCATGCTCTGCAGATTCGCCCAACCGTGCCCGCGACAGTCAAAGATCTTGTCGAACGTTTCATAGACTGTGTGGTATTCATGCGGCCAGAGCTGCATTTCCCGTTGAGGATTCATCCACGGATGCATTGCCGTCGGCAGCAGACGGGCTCCGGCAGAGCGTAATTTTTCATTGATGGAGCGGACATTCTCCTGAAACAGCGGTGCCAGCTGCTGGAGCTGCTCTGCTGGCCCATTGGTTTTCAGCTCAATGACATGATGAGTCAGCTCGTTTGACCACGACACCGGACCGAAATCGAGATCGGAGACCGGGTGCCCATTCTCATCGCGAAGGATGACGTCTGAAATCGGACGCACATCGAGCGACTGCGCATCGACGATCATGTATTCCAGTTCAATCCCGAACGCCTCGAAAAGATGGAGCATGGAACGACAGTTGTTAGAAGCGGGAAGGGAAGGGGAGTGAGTCAATGTTCGAGATTGAACTCACACGTTCAATGGGGATTTGTCATGACGGGATCTGTTCATGATTGCGAAAGAAACCACTCGCTCCCGGCCACGCCGATCCATAATGCCAGAAAACAGATGACGAGATTGGCCAGCAGGTTTCCAATGGCCATGCTCAACTCGCCCGCATGCTGCAATTCCCAGGTCTGGTAGGCGAATGTGGAAAATGTTGTCAGTGCGCCGAGAAACCCGGTCACAAAAAAGGCTCGCGCGAGGTTCCCGGGCCAGCCCGTCCTTACCGAAACCGCCATGAAGATCCCGATCAGGAGACACCCAAACACATTCGCCAGCAACGTTCCTAACGGAAACGACTGGAATTGCAGACTGGAAATGGAATAGCGAAGCATTGCTCCCAATGCTCCTCCCAGGGCGACAGCGACCCACATCATCGTGTCATACTCACTCAAGTTTTTCCGGACTGGATTCGGGGAAACGACGCCAGTCGATACAGGACAGTTCCTGCATCCCTCCCCAAGGAAGGGACTGGTCCATCGTTCCGGAACTCCAATCCAACAACTTCCAAGGTCAATCAGTTCGGATGGAGACGTTCATCACCGACATACTGGCGATTGAGCTGCCTAACGTGCCGACTTGGACTGTTCAATCCGGCGCAGGAACGATTCCATGACTCGTCGATAAAGATCATCCCGGAGAATTTCATCCTCGACTCCGGTGTCCATATTTGGATTGTCATTCACTTCGATGACATAAAAGTTTCCATCCGACTCCTTCACATCCACGCCATAGAGCCCGTCTCCGATCAGATTCGCTGCCTTGAGTGCCATCTGAACGGCCTTGCGAGGGGCCAGTTCGACCGGAACCGTTTTGAAATTCCCGTACCGATCATTTCCCTGTTTGGACCAGTGGATAATCTGCCAGTGATTCGGCGCCATGAAGTACTGGCAGGCAAACAGAGGTCGCTGATCCAGAATGCCGATCCGCCAGTCGAACGTTGTCGGAAGGAATTTCTGTGCCACCAGCATTTCCGACTGCACGAAGAACTCCTTCAGACGCAGTTGAAGTTCTTCTTCATTCTGAACCTTCACAACCCCTTGCGAAAAGGAGCTATCCGGCAATTTGAGGACGCAGGGGAATCCCAGCTTCTCCGCAATTTCGTTTGCGTTATCACGATGGACAACCAGTCCTTCGGGCATCGGGATCTTATGACGGGCAAGAAGCTCCGCGAGATAAACCTTGTTCGTACACCTCGCGATGGAGACAGGATCGTCAATGACCACGAGTCCCTGATTGGCAGCCCGTCGGGCAAATCGGTAGGTATAATGATTAATTGCTGTCGTCTGACGAATGAACAGGGCATCAAATTCCATCAGGCGCCCGTAATCGTCCCGGGTGATTAATTCACACGCCAGCCCGATCTGCTCTCCCGCTTTGATAAATTTCTTCAAAGCCCCTTCGTTGGAAGGACTGGCTTCGGTCTCTTCCGGATCATAGAGGATGGCGAGATCAAACCGCGTTTTTCTCGGTTTGGCACGGACACTGTTCCCCCCGTTAAAGTGCCTGGTTGCAGCATCAATCATGAAGTCCAGATGCATCTGTGGAACCTCATTAGTTCCAAGTGCCCTGACGCTGCGAATCTGCCAGTTGCCGTTTGTGCGGAGGAAACGAAACCGCAACAGCGGGATCTGAAACATGTTAAAAAGCTGTCGGCCAAGACGTTCATAGCGCTTGGCCATGTTTCGCCCGAAATAAACGCTCAGCTCGAACTCATCCGACTGAAGCGGCTCCAGCGACTTCTGGATCAGATCATCAAGCTCCTCACCGACGAAACGGATCATCGCGGGGGTCTTCAGATCCTGAAGTGCAATGACTCCGGGGGTTGGCTTGTGTCCGCGAGCCTCGGCCAGCAGCGATACATAATAGCCAGTGCTCTGATACTTCAGCGACCGGCAGAGGTTATAGAGCTTGACGTTTCGTCGAGTTGCAAACTCCTGATCGGTCAGGTAGCGCCAGGCCTCTACCAGTTCGACATTCGGGATTTCCTCGGGCCAGTCTTTGACGCTATCTGTCACTATCAGTGGGGGCATGACCCACAACTCCCTTTTGATTTCGAGGCCGAATGATCAGCAGATTTGCGTCGTAGGTGACGATGCCCAACATAATCGCAGAAAACACGCGATCAAGATCCAGCGCGTAAAGCCGGTCCCTGGTAAATGGATTCGCTTCCAGCGGGTCGGCGACAAGCACCGTTCGCCGCTCCGGATCGTATCCGCATAAAACGACAAAATGTCCTGCGGGATATCCTCGGATATCGTCCGCAAGGACACTCTTTCCGGGAGGAGGGTTCTCCGGACAATACTCCCGCATTTCGTTGTAAAGAAATGTCGAGCTTAACCCTGCCAGAACCGGAATTCCCTTTTTCAGATAGCGTCGAATCAATTCAATTGAGAGGGTCCCCATTCGCAGCTTCCCCCCCAGACGAAGGTACTCGATATACGCAATCGTGGCGGTGTGAAGACGGGGAGAGGCTTTGGCCTCCATCTGGGCCAGCAGCTTTTCTTCGAGATTCACATCCCGATCTTCGCGAAACCAGGTGGGGTCAAAGACCTGCAGATCGTACGAGTACAGTTTGACATCGTACCCGCGGCGGAGCGCATGACACCCAAGAAAAACCGCCAGAGTCCCTCCCTGTTCCAACTGCCCCACTTCGTGAATGAGGGTGTCTAATGGAAGATGATCTCCGAAATACCGATAAACCGCGTGCAGGCAGGTTGGCCCGCAAGTGGTGTCATTCGGCTGGGGAAGCATCTCAAGTCGAAGGCGATTCATAATCGACGGTGCAAACCGTTCCTCCGTGCGAAAGTCGAATCGCGAATTTTACGCTTCAAAAATGATTCTGACAAAGCAGGTGTTCATCTGATCCGGCGAATTTTGATGATTTTCATTTTTCAGTCATCTATCAAAGGCCAGATTAATTAGCTCCTGAACCGGGCGGGGAAGAGCCATACGGCTCGATCCAGCTCGGATGATTTTGCTGGTGACCTGAAACGCTACTTGGTCCCCGACACGACCACCAGAGCATCGGGTTCCGTCCCGACAATCTGAATAGACAGCCGGTCCAGCTGACCCACGATGAAATCTGCTTGAGTCAGTTTTTCCGGTGGATTACTTGTTGTGACCGCAATCACGGTTGCCCCCGCCGCCTTGGCTGCTTCAATCCCGGCAGGTGCATCTTCAATGACGAGGCAGCGATTCGGCGGAAATCCCAGCCCGGAGATTGCCTTCAGATAGGGTTCCGGGTCCGGTTTTCCATGCTGGACATCATCGGCTGTGATGAGGATGTCTGGAATGGGAAGAAGGGTATGCCCCAGACGCTTGGTCGCAGTGCGTCGGGTCCCACTGGTCGCAATCGCACGTCGATGCGGAGGAATCCCCATCAGAATCCGGTGGGCCCCGGGAAATGCCACGAGACCATTTAAATCATCCGCTTCTGCATTCTCTTTGCAAGCGGCCTCCTTCGTTGCATCCAGATGCGGAGCAACTTCTTTCATGATCTGAACAGTGGGTCTGCCGTGATGAGAGGCTGCAATCAGCTCATAGTTGATTCCCCGGCGTTCTGCCCAGATTTGCCAGTGCCGCTCCACAATGGGATTGGAATCCACAAGAACACCATCGAGGTCAAAAATGACCGCATCCACAGAAATTGAAAAACGATCCGAAATGGTCCACCTGTCTCAAATTAGCCCGATTGAGATGCTTTCCATTCAGGATCAATACCAGCGCCGTCGCCTCAGCCACGTCAGCCGAGGCGGTACTGATCTCGTCCCGACATTGTCCCTATTTTGGCGACCAAAACTCAGACGTCCACTCGTTAATGACTGAGATTTTCAATCGCAGGAATTCAACAGGACTTTTCTCCGGAGTAACCGTAGACGAAAACTCCCAAGTCCGTGTTTTTTTACTCAGAGCGAAGACACGTGTTGAAAAGAGGCTTGTGTTTCTTCAAAAAGTGACTCAGATTCTGGAAGCGAGAGACTCAACTCCATTCCTGGGAAACAAGAACATGCTCGAATTCCTCGCCCATCTCATTGTGACGGCAGCCCTGCTGTTGATTGTCGCGAACTTTGTCAAGGGGATCACCATCAATGGATGGGGCTCAGCAATCCTTCTGGCGCTGGTATTGGGACTGGTCAACGCCTTCATCAGGCCGATCATGACGATCCTGACATTGCCCATCACCATCCTGACGCTGGGGCTGTTCCTTCTGGTCGTCAATGCCCTGATGTTCTGGCTGGCCAGTGCATTTGTCCCCGGAACGCAGGTCCAGAAATTCAGCTCGGCGTTCTGGGGTTCGCTCCTCTTTTCAGTACTGAACCTGCTGATTTACCTCCTGACAGGACAACGGGCCTGATCGAACTTCTCTCGTTCCGACCACGAACAAAGGGGAGATGGCCCTATAACCCGCCGACATCAATTTCGCGCATAAAAGAACAATGTCCTCCCGATGGAGGACATTGTCGACGTCTTCAAACTTTCGATTCCCCCGGAATCCCAGGCGGAAATCGCCCGGATCTCAGTTGGGCGATGCTTTCTCCACGATCTCTTCGTCGGGATCAACCCGTTTTGGTCCCAACATCTCGACGAGTTCCTCCCGGGAGACAATCTCCCGCTCCAGCAGAGCTTCGGAAATCTTGTCGAGGCTTTCCCGGTTGTCCCGGAGGACCTGCATTGCATGTTCCTGTGCTGCGACGAGGATCTTCTGCATTTCTTCATCAATGATGAATGCTGTCTGCTCGCTGTATTTGCGAGTTTCGTGAATCTCCTTCCCAAGGAAGGGATGCTCCTCGCCGTCACGGAATGCGACCGGTCCGATTCGTTCACTCATTCCCCAGGCGCTGACCATTCGTCTGGCAATTTGCGACGCCCGTTTAAGGTCATCCTCTGCTCCAGCCGAGAATTCGTTGAAAACGAGCTTCTCTGCGGCACGTCCCCCGAGCATCATCGCCAGTTGCGATCGCAGGCGGCTCTCTCCCATGTGAAACCGCTCTTCTTCCGGGAGCAACTGCGTGACCCCCAGTGCTCGCCCGCGCGGGACAATGGTCACCTTGTGAACGGTATCAACTTCCGGCAGTAACCACGCAATCAGGGCGTGCCCCGCTTCGTGATAGGCCGTCATCCGGCGTTCCTTCCGCGTCAGAACCTCTTCGCGCGGGACCCCCATCAGAATCTTGTCCCGGGCCGCTTCAAAGTCGCGGAGGTCAACCTGGGATTTCCCTTCGCGTGCTGCGTTCAGGGCTGCTTCGTTGACGAGATTTCGTAGATCTGCCCCAGAGAATCCAATCGTGCTGTTGGCGATTTCCTCCAGATTCACATCATCCGCCAGTGGCACCTTGCGGACGTGAACTTTCAGGATTCCGAGTCGTCCCGCCCGGCTGGGACGGTCTATAGACACATGTCGGTCGAAGCGTCCGGGACGGAGCAGGGCAGGGTCCCGAACGTCAGGACGGGTCGTCGCAGCAATCACAATGACCGCTTCATTCGACTGGAACCCGTCCATTTCACTCAGGATCTGGTTGAGTGTCTGTTCGCGTTCATCGTGTCCACCCCCGACACCCGCACCACGCACCCGTCCGACGGCGTCAATTTCGTCGATGAACAGAATACAGGGAGCATTTTCTTTGGCAGTCCGGAACATATCGCGGACACGGCTGGCCCCCACCCCGACGAACATCTGAATAAATTCAGAACCGTTAATGGAGTAGAACGGAACACCAGCTTCTCCGGCAACGGCACGGGAAAGGAGTGTTTTTCCTGTCCCCGGAGGTCCAGAAAGGAGAACTCCCTTGGGGATCTGGGCTCCCAGTCGTTGAAACTTTTCCGGCTCCTTGAGGAACTCGACGACCTCTTCGAGTTCCCGCTTGGCATTCTCCATCCCAGCCACATCCTTGAATGTGGTGTTCTGGTCGCTCGGACGGAATCGCTTCGCCTGACTGCGGACAAAGTTTCCGAACATGCCCGAATTCATGGGATCCGATGATCTTCGCATGGCAAAGATCAGGAACATGCCGATGAGGATCAGTGGCAGCAGATAGATCAGTGCCTGCAGGAAGAGCATCGTCGCATCATCATGCACGGCGGTGAATTTCACGCCGTTCTGCTGAAGCAGACGAGTCAGATAGGCATCTTCCTGCGCAGGAATTTCTGTTTCGAACTGATCAGCCAGCTTGAGTGGCTGGGCCTCCATCAGATTCTTTTTCGCTGACTCCTGACCGGATTCTCCGGAGGCAGCGGCCCGCTTCTCCGCGAGATACTGGTCCCAGTCCTCCTGTGCCTTCTTGACATCGACCCAGGTTCCCCGCAGGCGCAGGGAATACATGGTGACCGACTTCACATTCTTTGCCTGCACCTGTTGCAGGAAGAATGAGTAATCAATGTTGGTGCGGCCACTGGAGTACAGCCAGTTAATCCCGACAATCGCGATGATGAACACAATGATCAGGGTGAGGATGTACTGGAACCCGCCCTTGGATCCCCCCTTCTCATTGCCATCGTCGTCCGTCTCGATCTTTTTGGGTTTTTGCGTTTCCGCCATGCAATCGCTCGTTGACTCGTGTCGTACAACCGGTCGGTAAACCAAAAGGAGAGAAGCTCCCGCCAGACTCAAGGCCAGGCCAGAGGCCTCTTCCCGATGTGTCCATTCACTTTTCCTTGCAGGAACCCTACACGAGAACCTGATTTCTGGCAATTGCCCGGGCCGCAAAAGTTCTGCTGACGGGGCCGAATCCCGGATTCCCGAAGGCAAGACCGGTTCCAGCTGAGAAAAACGTCTCTCTGCCCCCGGCATCAGAAGCACGCGCAACCGCATCCCCTTGAGTTGAAACGCTTTCTTTCCACTCCAGGGTGCCTGCTTCATGCGACAAATGACACTTCAGGAACGATTTGACAACTGGAATGACGAGGTTCGAATTGATGCGGAAAACCGGATGGTGCTGAATGTTGCCCTCGCTGGACCTGTTTCACGCAACGGATACCGGTACACAGACGACGCACTTGCAAGCGCTACCGAGCTTTACGCCAACAAACCAGTCTTTCTCGACCACGCTACCCAACGACAGCGGCCTCACGACCGAAGCACACGCGATCTGGTGGGGTCGATTCAGAACCCCCGCTTCATTGGGGGACGAATTCGCGGAGACATTCGCGTCCTCGAAACCGAATCCGGAAATCTGTTTCTGAAGCTGGTCGAAGCGGGCCCACCGGGCGTTGGAATGTCTCACGTGGTCGTCGCAGCACGGTCTGCAGATGGATCAACCGTCGAAGAAATTCGCGATGTCATCTCGGTCGACGCCGTTATTCATCCCGCAACAACGACAACGTTCTCTGAATCGTCACAGGAGCCCGAGGCGGCCGATACCGTGACAGCTCTCAAACGGGAATGCGAACGACTTCAAACCGAGCTGGAGGCACTCCGCCGGGAATGCCAGCAACTCAGGACTCGTGAGTCAGTTCGACAGATGCTCGCCACCTCGGGACTCCCCGCTGAGGCCATTACCGAATGCTTCGAGCGACAGTTGATTCAGGCGGAGTCCGCCTCAGTGCGTCAGCAACTCATCCAGGATCGAGCCTCACTGATTTCTGGTCGGCCACGGGAACGCCCCAAGGCGATCAGCCTCTCCCGCTCACGATCCGTCTCCCCGGACTGCACCGATGATGAGTTTCTCCGCGTCTTGCGACGCCGCTGATTCCTGACGATGCCCGTCTCCACATCCACCCCATTTTCACCCCTTCTGTAGAACAGGAAAGATGCTTCATGAACAAACTTCGCTTTCGCTCCGGACAGGTGCACCTCCGCAAGGTCCGTGTCGATGCCCAAACAGTCATCGAGGCAGGGGACCTTGTCTGGCTGGACACCGACGACGCCAAACCGGCCAGTGCGTTCTCCTGGACCACCAACCTGGCAACAACTCAGGGGAATTTTGCAGCGAAATTCCTGGGGGTTGCCCATCAGCCGAGTGCTGCGGGCGAAACAGCGCCGATCTCGGTCGATGTCAGCCCTGACAGCGTCTACGAATTCGACGTCGCCACTGCAACCTATGAAATCGGAACACCGCTGGGGCCTGATGAGTCGAGCAGTGCTCT
>CALLWY010000102.1 GCA_938015865.1 uncultured Planctomicrobium sp. | reverse complement strand
CTCTGCCGTTTCCGATCGCGACTGGAGTGAACTCCCGAAACTCTTTGCGGGCGCGTTCTCTCGGACCCCTCCCCTTTCCACTCTGGAGGAGACGCAACGACTTTCCGCTGCTGAAAGACTATTGGAACGAACCCGCACAGGTCAGGACGGTCCCCTGCTCCCAGCGGCATCGAAGGTCGTCTGCGAACGGGATTCGGGAGAGCTGATTGGCGCGATTCTGGTCACACTGGTCCCCAATGGAGATCCAGAAGATTTCAGCCATCCGGAATGGCAGGCCACTCCCCCATCGGATGCGGTTCAGTCACGCTGGGGCCAACCCCATCTGACCTGGATCTTTCTTCCTCAGTCACACCAGAGAAAACAACTGGGAACCGTGTTACTTAGTGCAGCAGCTTCGGGGATTCGTCAGGCGGGATACTCTCATCTGCTCAGCACCTTTCTGGTCGGAGACCATGTCAGCATGCTCTGGCACTGGAAGAACCGCTTTGAGCTGATCCCGGGACCGTCACGAATTTTCCGCTAACCCTGTTTATTGGAGACCTTCCCTCTGGCTCATGACGTCACGACGTCCCCCTGCGTCCATTGTCCATCGATCTGGCGCCAGAGTGCCCCTGTTGGATTCTTGTTCCTTAAGGACGGCGGAAGACGCGATTCCCGGACATTGTCGTAGCACTGCAACATGGCAAAACGCCGGATCGATGCCGGAATTCCGACCGATGTAAATCCGGGATGGCTGGATGCGGGAAATGGTCCGCCGTGATTCATGGCCGGGGAAACCGCCACGCCGGTTGGCATCTTGTCATTCAGCAGCCGCCCCACTTTTTGTCGGAGACCGGGTTCGATGAGCGAATACAGTTCTTCATCCTCTCCACTGCTTGCGGAGTAGATGCACCCGGTCAGATTCCCTTCAAGGTGTTCTGCAATCCCAGCCATCTCTTCTCTGGTATCCGCCACGACAATCAGCGAGCAGTTCCCGAATGCCTCTCCCTGAAGGGATTTGGGGTCACTGAGAAACTGTTTCGCTGTCACGCGGAGCAGCGTATTGGGATGGCAGTAACGGCTGGAGGTATCGGGACACGGGCTGCTGGCGACGACCTGTGCCCCCGCCTTTTTCAGGGACCCAACTGCCGTGCGCAACGCCGATTCGGTCCCCTCAGACAACAATGTCCCGACGGGAGCAGTCTCAAATTTCTCTGCGACTGCCCGGATCCATGCCTCTGACTGTTCCCCTTTCAACAACACAACCAGACCGGGGTTGGTGCAGAATT
The DNA here is from genome assembly GCA_938015865.1 of uncultured Planctomicrobium sp. GTDB lineage: Bacteria > Planctomycetota > Planctomycetia > Planctomycetales > Planctomycetaceae > Planctomicrobium. The sequence continues at coordinate 2,015 of CALLWY010000102.1, read as the reverse complement.
GCCCCGTTCCCATCAGGCAGCTGGTGACAAACTCATTGACCACCGCATCGAATCGCTCGGTAAGCACACCAGGAAGAAAATAGACCGGGTTGATGCTCGACAACTCGGCATAAAACAGTTTCCCAGCCTGTTCTGCGGCAGCCTTCAGAGCCAGTCCGGCCTGCCGTCCGCCGGTGAAGCCGACAGCGGCCAGTCGGGGATGGGAGACCAATTTCAGGCCATCTTCCCGACGGGTCGCATAGATGAGCTGGATGAATCCCGCAGGCATTCCGGTGGCCTGAGCCGCCTGATAAGCGGCTTCGGCAAACAACCGGGAGGTCTCCGGATGCCCCGGATGCCCTTTGGCAATCACCGGATTCCCCGCTGCAACTGCGGCTGCGAAATCTCCACCGGCAATGCTGTTAAACGCACAGGGAAAGTTGTTCGGCCCGAAGACGGCAACCGGTCCAATGGGGGCGAGCTGAGTCCGCAGGTTCGCAGAGGTATCAATCGTGGGACAGGTCCACGATCCCTCTCGGGCCGCCGCAGCGGCCTGACGAAGCTGATTGACCGTTCGCGGCAGCTCCGCTTCCCGAAGTCGGGGAGAAACCGGTAATGCCGTTTCCCGATGGGCACTGGCCACAATCTCTTCGGCCCGAGCTTCAATCCGGGTCGCATAGTCATCCAGAAAGGCACCGAATCGCTCCCCCGACCAGTTTCGGATCTGAAGAAACGCCTGATGTGCCGCCTGAACCGCCGCATCAATTTCCGACCAGTCACTCACCGGAAAGACCTCGGGGAGAGGCTGCCGGGTCGCAGGATTGAATGCCTGAAAGGACTCACTTCCTGAAGAGGAGCGCCATTCTCCATGAATCAGAACCGGTTGCATGGAATTCCCCTTTAAGCCTGATCATGACATCGGGGCCAGCTCGTGTGACCACAGCGTCGCTGGACTGGTTTCGGCCTTCTCCGACCCGGAATTTCACGCGATTCCAAGTGTGGTTTCCTTCGCACGTTTGGTCGGGTGGAGGATGCCGTCACGGTGATGGTCCCAGTGTCGGAGTCCGTAAACCGGATTGCAATCCACTTGAAGGACCATTGTCGCATCCGATGGGAAACTTCCCGAATTCAAGGCAATTTGGTCGTTTGACCTGACAGGAATTTGTCGTACACTTCGAACGCCTGCACCCTTAAATCTGTCTGTGATCTCCCTTTACAACTCGGGCAACCGGTCAGGTGGCTTCCCGTCCATCTGATGCCCGATTCTGCGTAGGCCAACCCCTATGTCCCGCGATCATCTTCCGCCAGTCTTCGTCAGCCTGATCAAGCAGGCGCGACGCATTGCGGAAGAGTGCAACTGTATCGCAACGGTTCTTCTGGCCGACATCTCCTACGACTTCAAGGAGATTCAGCAGCTCCTCAAGCAGACCATGCTCATCGTGGCTTCGCCTGTTCCCACCGTTCAGGAAGATGCCAGGCAGGACGGGGTTCTCATGGTTCCGCTGATTCAGGAACCACAGACCCGACAGGTTCAACTTTCGCAGGCCCTGCTGGAGTCGATCGCGGACAATCTGGTGAAACCGGGAGACCGGGTGATCGTCCTCTACTCCGCATTTGAGCGTGACAGCATCGATTCGCTGAGCGTCATCAACCTTAGTGAACGGCTTGCCCGACTGACTGCCAGAGACCTCCAGCGACTGGAGACGCAGGTCCCGCTGGGAACACTTCGCCGCGTCGTCGACCTGGCCGTCGAAATCGGACGAGAAGGACGCGAGAGCAAAAAGGTCGGAACGCTGTTTGTGGTGGGAAATCACCGCAAAGTGCTGGAGATGTCCCACGAGCAGATTCACGACCCGTTCAAAGGCTATCCCAAGAAAGAACGGATGATCTCCAACGCCCGCGTCCGTGAGAGTATCAAGGAACTCGCGCAGATTGACGGGGCCTTCGTGATCGCCAGTGATGGGACCGTCATGGCGGCTGGTCGCATTCTCGATGCTCCTGCAGAAGACCTGACCCTTTCCAAGGGACTCGGGTCA
>CALLWY010000101.1 GCA_938015865.1 uncultured Planctomicrobium sp. | reverse complement strand
GCACTGTCTACTGGTCCCTGAAATCCACAGGCTCCCCCACTGCTCCCCCCCTCGGCTGGTGGATACTACTGGCATGGATCGCCGGATTAACGCTGGCCACTCCCATGTATCGCCCCTATCCACGACTGATTCTCCCGTGGATGATCAGCATGATCATGGCGGCCGGACTTGGGCTGGCCCACTGCTTCCAATTCAGAAAGCTTCAGTCCCTCTCCAGCGAACCTGTTTCTCCGCGACTGTCGCCTCTGGCTGCCGGAGCTGCTCTGGGCGGGATTGTCGCCACCATTTTCGGAATTACAGCCTCCTCCCCACGTTGGCTTGAGGATCGAAACGGGCTGAAACGGGGAGCCGAAGCCATCGAGTCCGCCATCAGGGAAGATTTGCGGTTGCATCCGGAACTGGCCTCAACACTTCCGGATCTTGATTGCGTCATCTATGTCCTTGCGGAACCGGGACTGTTTTATCAGCTTGCGTCCCGGAAGGACGCTTCGCTGAATGACATCATCCAGCCCGCTGCCAATCTGGGGATGCTCGATTCCGGAAAGATTGATTCCCGCGTCCCGGCCTATCTGATCACCGGACTCCACGCGCAAGAGGAAACATCAGTGCTCGCAGATTTGAGTTCTGCCGTGAGAAGCGTTGGCGACGTTAGTTACATCCCAAGTTCAGTCGTGCTGCTGGATGATCTTTCCCCCACCGACAAGCGGGTCACATCCCCGTCAGAAGTTCCGCTACGGATCTGGGCGATCCTCCGGTAGTCGCCCCCAATTCTCTTCTCCAGTGCACCAGCTCCCCTGTTGCCACCATCTCCCCTATTGTCCCATTTCTTGAGCAAATTTTACCGAAGCGGAAAAACCGGACATTCGTTTCAGACCATTCTGGAGAAAATTGGTCACGTCTGCCGAATGAAGAGTTGCCGGGTGTGTGGAGTTGCTGCCCGGAGAGATCGGCATTTGTACGCAATCGACTCCGAATCAGCGAATTTCAATAAGGATTGCAGGCTGGCGTTCATCCCTGCTCCCCCTTTGGGATCTCGCCCGGATTGAACTGCGTACGACAATTGAGGCGTTTCAGCGATTCGCCCGTCTGTAGGGAGACAGACCCCCATGAGTGAAACATCATCCACGATTGCTTCCCAGCGTCGTCTCGGCCGCGGGCTTTCGGCCCTTCTTGGGGGAGGGGCACCCGCCTACGAAGAAACGAACCAGGGAATTGACTCCGAACTGAAGCAGATTCCAGTTGCCCAGCTGTCCCGGAGTCCCTTTCAGCCCCGAAAACACTTCGACCCCGAATCGCTCGGCGAACTGGCTGCCAGTCTGAAGGAACATGGCGTCCTTCAGCCACTCCTTGTTCGTGAGATTGAAGGGGGCTACCAGATCATTGCCGGTGAACGCCGTTGGCAGGCAGCCCAGAAGGCGGGATTGGCCACAATTCCCTGCCGTGTGGTCGATGTGATTGACAAGACCGCATACGAGTATGCTCTGGAAGAGAACCTGAAGCGCAAGGATCTCAATGACCTGGAAAAGGCTCAGGCATTCCGGGACTACCTGAACCAGTTTCAATGCACTATTGAAGAGCTCGCCCAGCAATTGAGCATGAAGCGTTCCACAGTGAACAACATGCTCCGGCTGCTGGATCTGCCTGACCCGGTCAAGAATGCCCTGAACGCAGGACGGATCACCGCCGGCCACGCCCGCGCACTTTTGCCGCTGGATCAGGCGCTGCAGCTGGAGATGTCCAGTCGCATTCAGGCCGAACAGATGTCTGTCCGTCAGACGGAAGCGGCTGTCAAAAAACTGCTGGGACGGGGCGAACCCGAACCGGCAGAGACACCCGCCCCTGCCCCCAGCATGGCGAGCACAGCTCCTGCTTCTCCGGAACCAGCAGCTTCAGCTCAGCCCGACTCCCATCCGGAACCGGCTGCTCCTGTCGCTGCTGTATCATCAGCACCAGAGACCGCAGTGCATCAACAACAGGAACCGGCCAATGAGCAGACGGAGTCGGCAGCGCAGGAATCACCCGCTGAAACCCTGCCGATTCATCAGGAAGATTCCCACCGCACGAATCATGTTTCTTCACTGGAAGCGCAGTTGCGTGACCTGCTGGGAGTCAAGGTGGAGATCAAGCTGACATCCAAAGAGAGCGGGCAAATCATCGTCCCGTTTGCAAACAATTACGAGTTCGAGCGAATCCTCGGAACGCTGCGCCGCCACGCGGCATAAGCTATCCTTCCGTCACGACCAGCATGAGCGCCCGTTCGTGAGGACGGGCGTTTTCTCTTTCGGAAATCGATTCCATAGAATCCCGTCCAAGATCCATAGACAACGCGATTCAAATCGACTAACAAATGGTCATACGGGACGCGACAGAGATCGTGTCCCGTTTTACTGTCAGTGTACAAATCAGAATTCCATCCCCACGGACAACTTCGGTTCGTGGGTTTCTTTTCATAGAGAGCGGACTTTCCCTCGTAGGCGTCTGAATCCGAAACCGACGCCATCGAGCCATTGGTCCACATAAGAAATTCACACGGATTTGGTGCCATGGAACGACAGCCAATCACACGAGAGGGCTATGACAAGATCCTCGCGGAAATCAAGCACCTCGAAGAAGTGGTAATGCCTCGCATCGCACAGGCCATTGCCGATGCACGTGCTGAAGGGGATCTCAAGGAAAATGCCGAGTATCACGGCCAGCGGGAAGAACAGGGCCGGGTCCAGGCAAAAATCAATCAATTGAACGCCAAGCTCGCGAGTTGCTACATCGTCGACAAGGCGGACATGCCCAAAGGGGTGGTCACGTTTGGATCGACAGTCACCATCAAGGACCTCGACCTTGGCGAAGAAGAGACCTACGAATTTGTCGGTCCGGGAGAAGAAGACTACGACGGACCAGTGATGAAGATCCTGACAACAAGCCCTATCGCCGTCGCGCTGATGAACAAGAAAGTCGGCGATAAAGTGGAAATCACACTCCCTCGGGGCTCCATGAACGTGGAAATCCTGAAAATTGTTGACCACGGCGAGAGCTGATCCCCCTCGCTGGGAATGCCTCATCCTTGAAACGCCCGGTCTCAACGCCGGGCGTTGTTCGTTTCATGACCGACTTCTTTGATGTTAACGTCGTCATCAACTGAACAGACTCGCATCACAATTTCATTCTTCTCCTTCGATCTTCCAGCATGCAGACAACAGCAGTCATCGCATTCGGCGGAAATCTCGGAAATGTTCCTGAGACCATCCAGCTCGCGCTGGAATCGCTTCAGAAGATCGATGGGATTACGGTTGTCCGCTGCAGCGGGAACTACGCCACCCGAGCTATCGGAAGTCATGCCGGAAATGATTTCATCAATTCCGCTGCGATGCTGGAAGTCACCATTTCGCCGCTTGAACTCCTCCAACATCTCCAGCAAATCGAACATCAGCTGGGACGAGTCAGAACCATCCATTGGGGACCGAGAACGCTCGATATCGACCTCGTCCGGTTTGGGGATCTCTTTGTGACCTATACGGACTCAACGGAGTATGGTGAAGCAGAACCGGACAACCCGGAACCTCTTCCCATGGTCCGGCAGCGAATGGAAACCCGCTTGGCCAGACTGATCCTACCGCATCCCGCGTGCTGGTATCGTCGTTTTGTCCTCGATCCGTGGAATGAGTTGGATCAGGACTGGGTCCATCCGTTGTTACGGGAAACAGTGGAACAAATGCACGCCCGTCTGCTTCAACGGCCATTGCGTGTCGGAATACTCAATTCCTCTCCCACTGCGGAATCTCTGATGAACGTCCTCCGTTCCGTTTTTCATGAAGACGAGGTGGCCCTTCAGTGGACTAGTGCCACTCGACGGCAGACATCCTCCCATCAGGATGATGAACTGGAAATCGAGCTATTCGCAGGCGTGAACGTGCTCCCCGAGCACCTGAGCCCGCGAGCAATCGTATTCGGAGAAGACGACGATGAACAGACTCTGCAGGACCATGCGATACAAATCATTCGAGCCGCCTTGGATCATCCGCAGCGGCTCGATTAGGTTGTGGTCAATGTCGAATGTCGCAATCAGTCACCGAATTCGGTCTCCTGGGTCGGTGACTCAACGTCATCATCGTCGTCGGTCCCGCCACCTGGACGAGTGATGCCATATTTTTTAAGTCGCCGATCCAGCGTTGTCCGCTCGATCTGCAGGATGCGGGAGGCCTTGGATTTATTCCAGTCCGTCGCTTTAAGTACCGCCTCAATATAGAGTCGATCCATTTCATCCAGAGTGGTGTTCTTCTGAATGAAGCTTCCCCACAGGTCCACTGCCGGATCAACAGTCGTTTCTGTTCCGGATTGCGGAGCGGCACTGGGCTGTGTGGAAGGCGCCGGGGGGGCGTTGTCATCCAAGCGCAAACGTGTCAGTACAATATCATCGGGTCCTAGAATCTCTTGGTCTCCTAGTATTACTGCCCGCTCAACAACGTTTCTGAGTTCTCGAACATTTCCTGGCCAGTCATGTTGCTGCAACTTCTGCAACGCCAGTGGACTGAATCCGCGCACCGGGCGGTGGGCCTGTGCTGCGAACTTGTCCAGGAAATATTGAGCGATCGGCGCGATATCCGAAGGGTGTTGACGCAAAGGAGGAACGTTTAATTCGATCACTTGCAATCGAAAGAACAAATCGCGCCGAAATCGCTTGTTTCGGACGGCTTCTTCGAGATCCCGATTGGTTGCGGTGACAACCCGCACATCCACCATGATGGGATCCCCTCCCCCCACGCGCTCAAACGCCTGTCCTTCGAGCACGCGGAGGAATTTTGCCTGAATCTCGGGACTCATTTCTCCAATTTCATCGAGAAACAAAGTCCCTCCGTTTGCCTGTTCAAATTTCCCGCTGCGTCGTTGCGAGGCTCCGGTAAATGCCCCTTTCTCATGCCCGAACAGTTCGCTTTCCAACAGGCTTTCTGTTAACGCGGCACAATTGACGCAAACAAATGGCCCATCTTTTCGAGGGCTATTAAAGTGGACGGCCCGGGCAACCAGTTCCTTCCCGACCCCGCTCTCTCCACGAATCAGGACGAGGGCATCCGTCGGAGCAACGCGCGCAATCGCCCGGCGAAGTTCTTCCAGCTGTGGGCTGTTCCCAACTAATTCACTTCCAACTTCCAGTTGTCCCTGAAGTTCTTGCACATGTCGCTGGGCACGCGTCAGCCCCGTCTCCAGCTCCATCCGCTGGCGAATCGAGAAAAGCTGGTCTCCCAACTGATCCGCAACAGCCAGGACAAACTCAAGGTTCCTATGCGTAAGCGGGGCAGCTCCCTGCAGGGCGTAAAGGTGAATCACCCCGAGGACCTCTTTGGCGTGCCGAATCGGTGCACAAATCGCACTCTCCGCCTTCATGTCTGACAGACTTTTCTGAGCCGCCAGAGAAGCATGTTGAGAAATATCATGCGCCAGAATGGCGTCACGATCATCAATCGCAATTCGCGTGAGGAATGTGGAGAACATGGATGGCGGGCGTTCTCCGACAACCGCGCGGGCCTCAAGTTTTTCTAGATCAGGGTCCTGATCTCCCGGAGGGACCGTCAGAATTCCCCCCACCGATGCCCGCGTATGTTCGACCAGTCCGTCCAGCACGATCCGGC
>CALLWY010000100.1 GCA_938015865.1 uncultured Planctomicrobium sp. | reverse complement strand
CGCCCACGATTGAGACCGTGATAGGCGATCGTCAGACCATCTCCCCGACCGGCATCCAAAAGGTTCGCCTTCGGGACGCGCAGCCCATTGAAGATGATCCCCTGGTTATAGGCATGTTTCAGGGCATAAAGCCCGTATTTCTTCAGCTGAAACTGTTCGTTCTCTTCGCGTGGAAGATCGACGATCAGCACAGCCGGCTTGTTATTGATCAGGCAGACCACGCCGACCGTGCGGCCCGGCCGGACATTAGTGATGAACAGCTTTTCTCCATACAGAAGAAAATCGTCTCCCGATTCAACGGCATATGTCCGCAGGGCGGTCAGGTCCGAACCGGCACACGGCTCCGTCAGTGCGAATGCGGAGAGTGCTTCACCGGACGCCAGTTTGGGGAGAAAACGCCGCTTCTGTTCCTCGTTTCCGAACGCCTGAACGGGATCGACCGCACCGATGCAGGCATGAACAGAAGCCAGCCCGGCGATGGTCGGATCAATGGTGGCCATGCGGGTCAGGAACGGAGCGAACTGGGAAATGGGTGCCCCGCATCCTCCATATTTCTCGTCCACCAGAAGCCCCCAGTATCCCGCTTCTGCCAGCTCCTGAAGAACGTTGTCCGGGATCTTGCCGTTCGACGTGTCAATCATCGTCCCGTTGAGGACATGATTCCGAACAATGTTGTAGGACTTCTCCATCACCTCCGCCGCCTTTTTTGACGGAGGGACGGGAGGAGTTTCAAATCCGAACAGGTCCACCGGAAGATCATCCCAGACTGCACGATGAACCGGACTGGATGCAGTCTGATAACGGGGATCGAAGAGTTCTTCCACCCGCTCATCCGCTGCGTCCATGGCTCCCATGCGGCGGGCTTCCTCTTCGGACTTCCCCCCCAGACGCATGGCGGTCTCCGCAAAGGAGCGTGTCTCCTGTTCCGATTTTGGAAGGTTCATATTGTGATTTTTTCCATCGGGCCTGAGTGCTGTCGACATGATGTCCCTCCCGGTTCGTGTTTTCTTCTATAGCTGTGCCTCGTCAGCGGCCTGTCACATTCACCTCACGCCATCTGTCGTTGTGAATCCGGGGCAATGCCCGGTGCTGTTGTCAGATCGGAACTGAATCGCTCCCCGCAAGTCGCTTCCAGTGTCTTGAGTCGGGCAATCACTTCCGCTTCGCCCCATCGCTCCAGACACTGCATTGGACCTCCACGGAAGGGGGCAAATCCGGTTCCAAGGACCATTCCCAGATCGACCATCCACGGCTCCGCCACAACCTGTTCAGCGAGGCACTTTCTTGCCTCGTTGATCATGGCGAACATCAACCGCTGCTGAATGGGATCGAATGATTCGTTGCCGGATTCCCATGCTTCCAGGGTGAGCGGTCGGGGTTCCCCATCAACCTTGGGAAGCTCCGCCGGTTCTCCCCGTTTGCCGTCAGACCAGTGATAAAATCCTCGTCCGGACTTCTGTCCCTTGAATCCGGCAGCGACCATTTTCTGAAACAACTCCGGACTCGGCGTTTTCTGACGGGCCAGCGGGGAAAGCGTCGAAGAGACATCCAGAGCCACATCGATTCCCACCACATCCAGCAGTTCGAGCGGTCCCATTGGCATCCCGAACGACTTTGCTGCCCGGTCGATGTCCTTGACGGAATACCCCTCTGTGGTGAGTCGAGCGGCCTCATCCAGATAGGGGAACAGTATCCGGTTCACGAGGAAGCCCGGAGACTGTTTGACAACAATCGGAACCTTCCCCAGCTGTTTGGCGACTGCAACGAGAGTCGCAATCGTCTCATCGCTGGTCCCGGGGGCACGAATGACCTCCACAAGAGGCATCTTGTGAACGGGGTTGAAGAAATGCAGCCCCGCCACATGCTCCGCCCGACCTGTGAAGTTGGCCATTTCATTGATCGGGAGAGCGGAGGTATTCGAGACCAGAATCGCCCGGCTGGGGAGAAGCTGATCCGCCTTCTGAAAGACCGATTCCTTCACATCCAGCTTCTCCACAACCGCTTCGATCATCAGATCGAAATCATTGTCGGTCCCCCAGTCGACACGGGAACTCAGCCGGGCCAACGAATCATCCGCCTGCTTCTGCGTCATCGCCTTTTTCTCGACCGCCTTGCGAAACAGGCTGCGGATCGTCTCCATTCCTCTCTCGACGTATTCCTCCTTGATGTCCTGCAAGACGACAGAATATCCCCGTGCGGCCGCCAGCTGGGCGATTCCCGCTCCCATCGTTCCGGCGCCGAGGACCAGAATCCGCTTGATCGGAAGGGGGTCCACATCCCGGGTCCAGGTCGATCCCTTCTTCGCCTTTTCCTGATCCAGAAACAGGTTGATGAGGTTCGGCGCCACGGGGCCGAAGATCAGTTTGGTGAACCCCTGCCGTTCGACCTGAAGACCATGTGCCGTCACTTTAGGACTGTTCAGTCCTGCTTCCACCGCATCCAGAATTTTGTTGAGGGCAGGGTAGTGGCGACTGTGACGGGCCACCGACTGCCGCGCCTTCTTCATGGCAAATCGACGCCCCAAACTGGTCTGGTTCACAGCCCACTCCAGCCATGTTCGTTTCTGATGAGAGGAAACCTCCCCTTTCAAACACCGATTGATGAAGTCGTTCAAAGCCTCTTCGACCCGACCTTCCGGGATCACTTCATCAACCAGTCCATATCGGGCAGCCTGCTTCGCTGAGAGGAGTTTTCCTTCGAGCATCATCGGGAGGGCCTGCATCAATCCCACTTTCTTCGGGAGGCGCTGAGTTCCTCCCCACCCGGGAAGCAAACCGAGTTTGACTTCCGGCAGTCCGAGTTTCGTTGAGGGCAGGTCAACAGCAAGGCGGTATTTGCAGGAGAGGACAAATTCGAGCCCCCCGCCAACGCATGCCCCGTGAATCAGTGCGACCGTCGGCATGGGAAGCTCTTCGATCGTGTTAAAGAGGTCCTGTCCCTGTCGCAGAATCCAGTCGCAGTCTTCTTCCGATCGAATGGCCTGGAGTCGGTGAATATCGGCCCCTGCCAGAAAACCGGCTTCTTTGCCGCTTCGGAAGACCAGCATGTTCACATGATTGTCACGGGCGTACTGAACGACCTCGTGCAGCTCGATCAGGACGCTGTCCTCAAACACGTTGAGCGGACGGTCTGGCACATTCAGAACGGCAGTGAGGACATTCCGGTCATCAACAGAGATGGTGAAGTTTCGCAGTTTCAACATGACCTTGGCTCCTCTCAAAGTGAATTCATCCGTCGTATGCTTCGACCCAGAAGGCCATCCCCTGACCGCCACCAATACAAAGGGCTGCCAACCCATGACGCAGCCCTTTTTCCTTCAGGGCACGCAGCAGGGTGAGAACCAGCCGGTTCCCGCTCGCTCCGAGCGGATGCCCCAAGGCAATGGCCCCCCCGTTCACATTGAGGCGATCACGCGGGATCTCCCCAATGGCCTTGCTCCGGCCGAGGTGCGTCTGACAGAAGGAATCAGAAGACATCGCCTTCAGGCAGGCCAGAACCTGAGCAGCGAAGGCTTCGTTGATTTCAAAAAGGTCGAAATCCGAGAGCGATTTCCCGGTTTTCTCCAATAACCTGTGGATGGCGTAGACCGGCCCCAATCCCATCCGTCGGGGATCCAGCCCCGCCACCGCGTATGCATGAATCGTTCCTAATGGGGTCAGTTCGAACTTGCGCGCTTCTTCCTCAGTCGCAACGATCAGTGTGCTGGCCCCGTCGGTCAGCTGCGAACTGTTCCCGGCAGTGACGCTCCCGTTCTTCTTGAAGACAGGACGGAGCTTCGCCAGTGCTTCGAGCGACTGCTTCGCCCGGAAGCCATTGTCCTGCTCGACAATAGTCTTCCCGGCAGTGACCGGAATCACTTCCCCTTTGAAGAACCCGCGTTCCCACGCAGCTGTCACTTTCTGGTGACTCTCCAGAGCAAACATGTCCTGCTCTTCACGAGAGACTTCGAACTCTTCTGCGAGGATTTCGGCCGTTTCCCCCATGTTCAGTCCGCAGGTCGGATCGGTCAGTCCAACCTGAAGAGCGACCACCGGCTTGAGCATGGAAGGGCGGAAAGTCGCCAGATGCTTCACCTGATCGAATCCTTTCAGCCTCCGCCATTCCAGCATCCACTGCTGAAATTCCTTGCTGAACTGAAAGGGGATATTCGACATCGATTCGACTCCCCCCGCTGCGACGATGTTCGCGCGTCCTTCATTGATCGCATGCCAGGCCCCGACGATCGCTTCCATCCCGGACGCACAATTGCGACTGACGGTATGAGCGGGACGGTTCTGCGGAATCCCGCTTCCAATGGCAATCACGCGGGAAATGTTGGCTGCATGAACCGGAGTCGCAACATTTCCGAAGACCACTTCATCGATGCGGTCCGGGGCAATCTGTAAGCGACTGAGTGCTCCCGTCAGGACGTCAGTTCCCAAAGAATCTGCCTGCAGCGAATCAAATGCCCCAAAGGCTTTGACAAACGGGGTTCGAATGCCTCCCAGAACTGTGATCGGTTTCAGAGTTCCGTGGGTTGTCTCCATGACGCTGCCTCCCCACTGAAAGTTGATGTGCTACTCGGTTGATGCCTTACTCGGATGTTGTTTTCGCATCCCGGAGTTCCCGGCGAAGTACTTTCCCGAGAAAATTCCGCGGCAGGTCCTCTGTTCGTACTTCAATGATACGAGGCCGTTTACTGGCTGCCAGATGCTTCCGGCTGAAAGCATCCAGATCGTGACGATTTAATGTCACACCCGGCTGCATCACCACAATCGCTTTAACAATCTCGCCTCGATTTTCATCCGGCACGCCGACAACTGCGACGTCTTTAATTCCTGGATAAGTCCGCAGGACCTCTTCGACATCGCCGGGGTAGACGTTAAACCCGGATGTAATAATTAAATCCTTCTTCCGATCGACAATTCGAAAGAACCCATCCTTGTCACAGGTCGCCAGGTCTCCGGTGTGCAACCAGCCATTCCGAATGGTCTGGGCCGTCAATTCCGGATGATCCCAGTACCCCATCATCACCTGTGGGCCACGAATGACCAGTTCCCCCACTTCACCATAGGGGAGTTCTTCGGTCCCCGTGGCTGCGTCCACGATCTTTGCATCCGTCTCGGGAAGTGGGAGACCGATCGTCCCCGGGATGGCTGTCCCATCGAGCGGGCCAGCGTGGGTGACGGGGCTGGCTTCAGAAAGCCCATACCCTTCCACCACGGCCGCCCCGCTCAGTTCTGCGAATTTCTCAGCGATTGTCCGGGGGAGGGCGGCTCCTCCAGAGATCACAAATTTCATCTCCCTGAGTGCGGGAACAGGAGTCCGCTCCAACACGGGATTGAGCGCCGCCAACATCGCCGGAACCGTCGGAAACACCGTCGGGCGATGCTTCTGAATGAGGCGGATCACGGAATTGATCCGGAAGCGATGGTGCAGGATCAGTGTCGCTCCCATCGCCGTCCCATTCGTCAGACAGGTGGACAGCCCATAGCTGTGAAAGAACGGAAGGATCGCCAGAAGAGTCTCCTGTCCGGTGGACCCTCCTGCCCAATGACAGATCTGCCAGGCATTCGCCATCAAATTGGCATGCGATAACGTGACCGCTTTGGGAGACGAGGTTGTTCCACCCGTGGGAAGGATATAAGCCCGATCTTCGGGATTCATTTTCGGCGCGACGAATGTCTCCTCACGCCCTTTTCCGGCCTTCGTGACATCTACGAGCGAAATGCTTCGCCCATTCGGATTGATGCCCTTCAAGCCCAGCCGCATCAGTCGGACCCAGGCATACCCCAGACCCTCCAGGCGGCTGAGCCTCGTTCCCAGGGATGTGTAGATCACCATTTCCGGCTGGTGATCCCCGTGACAAACCAGAGGTGTCAACACATCCAGCGTAATCACGATTCGGCACTGCGTCGCTTTGACGAAGGCGGCTGCTTCTTCAGGGACAAACAGCGGGCTGAGGGCAACAGCTGTCCCTCCGGCAAGCCAGACCCCATTCAGTGCATAGATGTAGTCCGGGCAGTTCGGGAGAAGAATCCCCACCCGGTCCCCGGGTTCCAAACCGTTCTCGACCAGCCACATCGCGACTCGAATCGAGCGGGAATACAGTTTTTCGTAGGTGAGGACTTCGTCGTAGTAGATACACCCTGCCCGCGTGGGCCATTTAGTCGCCGCCCGTTCCAGCAACCAGGGCATTGTCTGCTTCGGGAAATCGAGCGTGTGTGGAACGGTTGCCGGGTAGCGCTTCAGCCACGGCCGGGCATCGCGTTCTTCGATTTCAACCGGAATGGAATTGATGTGGGACATGGTTGCCTCCTCAAGGTTGCCGACGGGAATTTCTGATGGGAAATCATGACAACGGAGGCCTGTGGGCATCTTCTCCCGGTTTATGGGCTTTCCGGGAAAAATCGCCGGGTGATCGGGCTGTCCATTAGATGGTCATCACAATCATTCAGGTAAAACCCCCAGGTCATTTCAGTTCTTCTGCGGCAATTGGTGTTCATCAAATTCAACGGTCAAAATGAATTTCACGTCAGTTTGAATCGCTGGCGAAACGCCAGTGAATTCTTCGGTTGTTCTTCTTACAGGTCAAACGGATTTCACACTCGGAAAGATCAAACTTCTTCACCCCGATTGAGGTTTTTGACTGTTCCTGTTTCCTGGTCCGCTTACTGCCTGTTTTGAATTGCAATGACCATGCCGTAAGGGGGCATTCGCAGAAAATTCGCGTCGAAGCAGGAATTCTGGAGGAGGGGCCGGTTTGTCAGCAGTCATCCTGTCTTCAATTCAGGCACATCAGAAACCATCCTGATGACACAATCCAGAGATAAAAAAAGCCCGCCACAGCGAGTTCTGTGGCGGGCATGAAATACTTGCAAACTGGTTGCGACGAGAGGGATCAGACTTCCTTGGAGTCGATCCAGCTCATCATGCGGCGGAGTTCACGACCGACCTTCTCAATCTGGTGTTCGCGCTCACGGCGACGAATCGCCTTGAAGTTGGCCTGATTGACCTTGTTCTCAAGCAACCAGTTCCGGGCGAAGGTCCCGTCCTGGATTTCCTTGAGAACCTGCTTCATGACCTTCTTGGTCTCTTCGGTCACGATGCGGGGCCCGGTCGAGTAATCCCCGTATTCAGCGGTGTTCGACACGCTGTAACGCATGTAGTTCAGTCCACCCTGATAGAAGAGATCGACAATCAGCTTCAGCTCGTGCATACACTCGAAGTAGGCCATTTCCGGCTGGTAACCAGCTTCGACGAGGGTCTCGAATCCGGCCTTCACCAGAGCGCTCACCCCACCGCAGAGCACCGCCTGCTCACCGAACAGGTCTGTTTCCGTTTCTTCTGCGAATGTGGTTTCGATCACGCCCCCACGAGTTCCACCGATCCCCTTGGCGTAGGCCAGACAGAGTTTCTTCGTGGTCTCGGATGCTCCGGGGTACAGCGCGATCAGAGTCGGAACTCCTCCCCCTTTGACGTACTCGCTACGAACCAGGTGCCCGGGCCCCTTGGGAGCGACCAGACCAGCATCCACCCCTTCCGGCGGGACAATCTGCCCGAAATG
>CALLWY010000099.1 GCA_938015865.1 uncultured Planctomicrobium sp. | reverse complement strand
CGGGATCGTTCTCCTTTCACACGAAACTCTTCTGCGAATCCAGTGAGACGAGTTCCGCTTCAACCAGCCGCGACCAGATGACCTGAATAATCCGGCCGTTGTGGCCAGACCCGGTAAGCCATTTTCGAATGAACACGCCATCGCTGAAACGAGTTCTCTTTGTCTCCTACCTGTTTCCACCGACTGGGGGAGTGGGGGTCCATCGTGTCTCGAAGTTTGTGAAATACCTTCCGGAATTTGGCTGGTCCTCTTCTGTTCTGACCGTATCCAACCCTTCAGTCCCGCTGGTTGATGAGAGCCTCATCCGGGACATTCCCGCAGGCACCCTCATTCGTCGGGCCAAAACATACGAGCCGGGATACGCGATCAAGAACTCCGTTGCGGGAGGGGGCCATGCGCGAAAGGGGAATCCTGTCTTCCGTTTCGCGAAATCATGTGTCCGGAAAATGGCCAATGCGGTCCTTCAGCCTGACCCGCAAATTCTCTGGCACCCAAAGGGGTATTGGGCTGGGTTGAAACTGCTGGAGGAAGTTCCGCACGATGCCATCATTGCAACTGGCCCACCATTCTCGTCGCTGATTCTCGGAGCGAGACTGAGTCGAAAAACCGGGTTGCCGCTCATCCTCGATTACCGTGATGAATGGGACATCAGCAACGCCTACTGGGAAAACAAAGGGCATGGCCCTATCTCGAACTGGATTCAGACCTGCCAACAGTCTTATGCAGTCAGAGCTGCAGATCTGCTGTTAGCGACAACACCCTCGAGCGCGCGTGCTGTGGCGAGCTTTGCCCGCCAGCACGGGAGTCGAGCAGACTCCGCCTTCATCTACAACGGTTTTGATCCGGACGACTATCCAAAATCTCCGGCTCCACAGCCTCGAATTGTGAATGGGGAGCGACGCCGATTCCGCCTCGCTTTCATCGGAACCCTCTGGAATCTGAATTCCATTGAACCGGTCGTACAGGGGATCTTGCAGCTCAACCGGGAGCATCCAGAACTGGCTGCGGAAATGGAATTGCTGCTGGCAGGACGACGGACACCAGATCAGGAGGAGTTACTCACTCAGCTTGATCAGACATCGATTGAGATTACGAAGCTGCCATTTGTCTCGCACGATGAGGCGATCCAGCTGATGCAGTCGGCAGACATGCTATTGATGATCAATAGCGATCTCCCGAAGACCCAGAGGATCATTAACGCCAAAACGTTTGAGTACATGGCGGCCCGACGTCCCATGATGGTGGTGGCTCCTCCGGGAGATGTCTGGGATGTGGTGCGTGATCTCCCGGGAACCCTTCTGTGCCCTCCCGGAAACATTCATGGCATTGCAGACGCCCTTGCAATGGCAATCGAGCGGTATCGTTGCGGGCAGGATGATCATGATGCGGTCTGGGAGATTCAGCGTTTTGAACGCCGAAATTTAACGGGACAACTGGCCGGGTTGCTGGACCGTGTCATTCAAGGACGAACAGCGAAGTTCAAAGAGAATATGGCAGTCGGTGTCAGCGGTTGATTCACTGAGCAGGATCGGGGCAGGACAAATGATCTTGAGTGATCACCACTGTCTGCTCTCGACCGGAAGTCGGATGTCATGGGAATAATCACAATTCTTTTGTTGTCGCTGGCTGCGGTCCTCTGCGTGGGGGCGATCGCGGTTTACGGGTGCATTCGTGCACGCAATCTGCAGTATTGGATAGGAAGCAGCTACTTCCCGTCAGAGCCGACTCCCAGATGGAGTCCCGATGACGAGGTCGATGTCTTTATTGCTGTCTGTGACCACTGGGAGCCTCGCTGCTATGGAGCCAGCGATGCTCTCGCATTGGAACGGGTTCAGCAATGGCGGGAACGTTATCCGCAGGCGTTTTCTGAATTCGCAGATGTGAATGGCCGCCCCCCCCAGCACACCTTTTTCTTTCCCGAAGACGAATACCGTCCAGAGTATCTCGATGGGATTCGTCCGTTGATTGATGAGGGGTTTGGAGATGTCGATATTCATCTTCATCACGACAACGATACGGCCGAACAACTGCGGGAGAAGCTGGAAGTCTTTCGCGAAACCCTTTTTCATCGACACGGGTACCTGCGCCGCGATCCGCTGACCGGAGAAATTGTCTACGGATTCATTCACGGGAATTGGGCTCTGTGTAACTCCCGGCCGGATCGTTGCCTGTGCGGTGTTGATCAGGAACTGACGATCCTGCTGGAAACGGGATGCTACGCCGATTTCACACTCCCGTCGGCACCGAGTCCCACGCAGACAAGCACGATCAACTCGATCTATTATGCAAAAGATATTCCGGGGCAGGCGAAGTCTCATGACCGTGGAATCCGGGCGCGGGTTGGCGCGACTCCGCCAGCGGATCATCTGCTCATGATTCAGGGCCCACTTCTGCTTGATTGGGGAAATCGACGTCTGGGTGTCGTCCCACGGATCGAGAACGGAGATTTGCACGGAGGACGCCCCGGCTCACTTCGCCGGCTGGAACTCTGGATGAAAGCGGGCGTGCATGTGCAGGGGCGACCAGACTGGCGATTCGTCAAACTCCACACGCATGGCTGCAAGGATGACAATATCGGAACGATGCTCGGACCGCCGATGCAGCGTTTTCATCGGGAGCTGGCCGAGTTTCATAAACGTCATCCCAATTTTCGCTATCACTATGTGACTGCGTGGGAGATGGCACAACTCGTTCACCAGGCGGAGCGGGGAGTAAAGACCCCTCAATTGACCCGCGCGAAATGTCCGACTGCATGAAACAATCAGTGGGGAGACACCTCGTCCGTGCTGACCGAGGTGCGTTGTGACGAAGTCATCCGGGGGCTATAAGTTGAACGTTTGAACTTCAACTGATGAGCGCTCATGACTGATTCATCGCCCGACCTCGACACAGTGCCTCCCGATCTGGATCAGGAACCGCACGCTGGCGTTCTGGATCCCCCAACAACTCTGTGGGGGACGCTGAGAAAACTGGGCCCCGGGTTGATTGTAGCCGCGAGTATCGTCGGATCCGGGGAGCTGATTGCGACGACCAAGACCGGTGCTCAGTCGGGGACCAGCCTGCTGTGGCTCATTCTGTTGGGCTGCGTGGTCAAGGTCTTTGCGCAGGTCGAGCTGGGGCGTTACTCCATCACTCACGGACAAACCACGCTGGATGCGCTCAACCGTCTCCCGGGGCGAATTGGGCCCGTGAATTATATTGTCTGGTTCTTCGTCATCATGCTTTCCGCCTCTACGTTTCAGGCTGGTGGCATTGTCGGCGGAGTGGGGCAATCAATGGCGATTGCCTTTCCGCTGACAGGAGACTATTTGCGTGCGATTCAGATTCCATCAGAGAAAGAACTGATCTGGTTTCTGAAGTGGGAAGAAGACCTCTCGGGAACGCGTGAGCGTTTTGAGAAGCTCACACCCGATCAACAGTTTCGAACGGAGCGGGGACATCAGCGACTGAAGGAGCAAATCGAACGGGCAGGGGAGCCTGCCTTCGCAGCGCTCCGTCAAGTCAGGATGGTCGGAGAATTCGATGATCCCTGGACTATTGATGATCGCATCTGGGCTGGTGGGATCACGATTCTCACAATCAGCCTCCTGTACTCTGGTAGCTATGGGCTGCTCCAGACAGTGTCGACCGTATTTGTTGTTGCCTTCACCGGGACAACCATGTGGAATGTGTTGGCTCTTCAGGGGACGGAAGAATGGAGCATTTCCCGAGAGGAGCTCTGGCAGGGATTTCAGTTCCGACTTCCTCCGGGTGAGGACCCGTGGGCATCGATCAGAACGGCGCTGGCGACCTTTGGCATCATCGGAGTCGGAGCTGCCGAGCTCATCGTTTACCCCTACTGGTGCATCGAGCGTGGGTATGCTCGTTACACAGGGAGAAGGACGAATGAAGAGAGCTGGGCCGCCCGCGCACGAGGGTGGATTCGTGTGATGAAGTGGGACGCCTTTCTGTCGATGCTGGTTTACACCGCTGCCACAATGGCCTTCTATTTTCTGGGAGCTGCGGTGCTGCATCGGGAAGGACGCGACCCGGAAGGGCTCCGTATGGTGGCGACACTCGCTGCGGCATATGTCCCCGTTTTTGGTGAGTACGCCAAGTGGTTGTTCCTGATGGGCGCAATTGCCGTTCTGTATTCAACATTCCTTGTTGCGAACGCCGGGCACGCGAGAATGTTTGTGGACTGGCTGAAAGTGGCGAATCTCGTTGATCGCAACAGTCAGGCGGTCCACGATCGGTGGCTCAAGGCGCTCGTGGTCATTCTGCCAACGATCGCCTATGTTCTTTACCTGGCGGGGGCAGACCCGGTCGTTGCGGTTCTCACCTCCGGGTTAGCTCAGTCGATTATGCTGCCGATGGTGGGACTTGGCACGCTGTATTTCCGCTGGACGGCGACTGATGAGCGACTCAAGCCCGGTCCTCTCTGGGATATTGCACTGGTCGTCTCATTTCTGGCGTTTCTGATCACGGGAGTCTGGGGGATTTATTCTCAAATTGTGACGCACCTGCTTTGATGCGGACATCAGCAAGTGCGAAAAAAGAGCGCCAGAACTTCCTACAGGAAGCTCGGCGCTCTGTTGATCGATCAGGCAGTCGGGAAATTGCCCGACTTGTCTCTGGAGTGTCTGGATCGCGTCTCACGAACTTACAGCGTTCCCGCAGTGAAAAGCTCTGCATTTGAGCAACAAGTGACTGCAACATTCCCCAGAGACAGGGGTGAAGTCATTCTCTGCGTCCCCGCGTCTGTGTGCCTCTGCGTTCACTTCACCAGTCGTCAACAGATTGCCGAACCCGTCAGGACTGGCGCCGTTGAAAGGAGCCAATTTCACGATTGGGAACCGTTCTCGACAGGGAGACGAGAACTGAACGCAAAGACGCGAAGACGGTGAGGCGCAAAAGAAGGCAACAACTGCTTCTTTTCGATCGCATCTCACGAACGTATGGCGTTCCCGCAGTGAAAAGCTCTGTGTTGGAGCCACAATTGACTGGGACACTCCTCTGAGACAGGGGCTAGCGGGCTTTCGGAACAGCCATGAGCTGAGGATTTGGCTCGAACAGCCACAGTCGTTTTTCATCTCCCTTCGGGCCAAATCCACTCACCCCAAGGTGTTCCGGCTGGAAATTGGTGGCCCCGTTCCCGAGGTCTTTCAGCTTCGGACCGAATCTCTGAATGTATGTCTTGACGTTGGGGTCCTCCGGAGAGGAGAAGCTACCAACGGTGACAATCGACTCGTGGCGATCATGCCAGATGTAGGCATCGATGTTGTTGAAATTCGTGGCTTCCTTGTCGTAGTTCCCGCGGAGAACGGTGACCAGTTCACGGGCGCTTCGGGCTGCCTGGTCCAGCGTGTCTTCATTTTTGCCGAAGATCTTGCTGATGACGCTTTCGTCATATTCATTTTCGCGAACGGTGACGTGCTTGCCGTAGAAACGGGCAATCACCAGCGTGTAAGCCCCTTTGTTCTCGAACAGCGAGAACTGTTCTCCTGTATTCAGCTTCAGGAGAAGCGGATCAACTGTCTGAACCGTTTCCAGATCCTTGCTTGAGAGAAGTGGATTCAGGGTCAGGAAGGCTCCGCTTAACGGTCCGGGACGTCCCGGGGTTGGCTGAAAGTAGACTCCGTCCTGTAAGGATTTCGGCTTGAGCTTCTTCACCCATGCTAAAGAGTCCTGAGCCAGCTTGTCATTGATGTCGTTGTAGTTCCCTGCCAGGACGCAGACCGACTTGATTCGCCGAAGATTCTTGCGGTTCTCTTCACGTCCAAGTGCATCTTTTGTGACGACATACTCCTGACCGGGGACATATTCGTAGATGTATGCGGGAAGTCCCAACTTTCGCAGTTCAATAACCAGATCGTGAGCAGCCTGCAGAGGGGTTTTCCCTTCGTCCGATTCACCATCCGCATCCGTTGAGTGCAGTGTCGCCACCATGATGAGCCACGGACCGCGATTCTTCGTCAGGCGATATTCCTTGTTCGGATCAGCTTCAATCCCTGATGCACGTACCTGGGATCCAAACAGTGCGACACTGCAGAACAGGGCTGCAAACAGAAATTTGAGAGAGCGATTCATGGCGCGCTCCAGTTAAATAGAGAGTCTGCGAGGATCGGATCTGAGAACACCAGAATCGATCCAGGACTCGGATGGGGGACGATGGGGAAGGGAATTTCAGAAGGGGATTTCCACTGCCTTTCCGGCGAGTTCACCACTTCAATGCAGTTGGGCTGCATGAAGAATGGGCTCCGGATCCAGGCAGTGGGCGGCGATTTTTAACAATATCAGGAATTTGTGTCCAGAGGCCATTTTGCCCCCAGTTGCTCTCGCTGAATCTCTGTGAGCTGGGCGATCCCCTTTTGCGCCAGATCGAGCTGCGCATTCAGAATCTCCCGGTTAAAGGGGTGGCGTTCGGCAGTCCCTTGGACTTCAATAAATTCACCGGTTCCGCTGGTGATGACGTTCATGTCCACTTCGGCCTGACTGTCTTCCACGTAGTCCAGATCCAGAACGGGAACGCCGCCAACCACTCCGACGCTCACAGCCGCCACGCTGTTCAAAAAGACTTTTCGATAATCAAAATCGGGATCTTCCACAGCGGCAACCGCATCCACAAGTGCGATAAATCCCCCGGTGATGCTGAGAGTTCTGGTCCCCCCATCCGCTTCGAGAACATCGCAGTCCACTGTGATCGAGCGTGGCCCCAGTGCAACCATATCGACGACGGCTCTCAAGCTACGGCCGATCAGTCGCTGGATTTCCGTTGCTCGTCCATCCGTTCGGCGTGCCTTTCTCGGGGAGGTGCATCCGGGGAGCATGTTGTACTCGGCTGTCACCCAACCGGTGGGGGCTTCCTGCGTCATTTTCCACGGCGGAAGATCGTTGCTGATGCTCGCAGTGCAAAGAATGGTGGTTCGTCCGGCCTGAATGAGAACCCGTCCCGGGGCCGCTCCGTAATACGGTCGTTCAATTCGAATGGGCCGCAGCTCATCGACCTGGCGTCCATCGTGTCTCATCGTGCTTTTCTCCAGTTGTCATGCGAAATTACGATTTTTGAGGCAGTCTACAATCTGCCTGTTTCTCTCGACAACGTGAGACCGGAATTCCGGAACGGGTTCCCGGATGCAAGCCCTTGGCGAGGGGGTGGTTTACTATGAAGACCATCGAACGATGATGCTTTTCGTGCCAATTGATTTTCGTCTTGCATGAAATCGCTTCATGGGTCTACATTCCAACCCCCTCCATCCCGTTCATGGGATTTTCCCCTTTCGTTTCCCTTCACAATCCTCCATTCGATTCTTCACTTAGGGATCATGAACCGGCCAGCGCGCTTGGTTCCGGTCCGAAGAAGTGTTTTGAATCGTCCTCCCCGAATCATTGCATCCGTCGCATTGGCGACGTGGAGAGTCCGCGACATGTTCAGACCGGCCCGAGCCTGCAACGTCCTGTTAATTGTGTTGACGATGTTTGTCTGCAAAACGCATTGCGCAGCACAGGACATTCGGGTTTATACGACGGTGTCGGATGTCACTCGCCCCGGTCAACCCAAGCCCATTTCACACAGCCTGACGCTGTTTCATGCGGGGAAGGTTTATGATTACATGGAAGAGACGGGTGAAGTCGTCATCTTCGAACCGGTGCATCACCGTTTTGTCATCCTGAACAAGGACTATACCGCCACTGAAGTTCCATTCGCAGAGCTGAATCACTTTCTTGATGCCGCTCGCGCCGATTCACTCAACTATCTGAAAAAGATTCAGATGCAGGGGAATCCGAACGCGGACCGGCTCGATGCTCTCGTCCGGTTTCAGCTCAACCCGACCTTCGAGGAGCAGGAAGGCCCCAACGGCCAATCTCTGGAACTGAAGAGCGACCATCTCACCTATACCGTCAAAACGGCACGGATCGACTCGACTCAGTATGTCCGTCAGTATCTGGATTACACCGATTGGGCGGCCCGGCTGAATTTTGTCCTGCGTCCCAAATCCACGTACCCCGAGGCTCGACTGAAGCTGAATGACGCCCTCCGACGGATGGAAGTTCTTCCGGTTCAAGTTGACCTGCAACTGCAAACTGCCGAACCGGTTCGATATCGTGCAGAGCATCAGTTTGCATGGGAATTTCTATCGGTCGACCGCTCCCACATCAGCCAGTGGGAACGCTCTCTGCGGTCAGACAAGGTCCGCTGGGTCCCTTTCCAGCAGTATCAGCAGCAGGCACTTGTGCAGCGGTCTCGCTGATTTTCATTGTCCTCGATCTTCGCTCACGATCGAGTGGGATGATTTGCCGAAGTCCCCTTGGCAGTAGTGGATTACGCTCCGTTAAATCTTTCGGGGACTGTCCATAAACGAGGGTGAGGGCGGACCTGATCACGCGGGAAAGTTCCGTTTTTTGGCGTGGGCTTCTTTCGCGTCAGATGAATTTCGGATCAA
Organism: uncultured Planctomicrobium sp.; assembly: GCA_938015865.1. Lineage (GTDB taxonomy): Bacteria > Planctomycetota > Planctomycetia > Planctomycetales > Planctomycetaceae > Planctomicrobium. The sequence goes on along the minus strand of CALLWY010000099.1, from coordinate 8,191 downwards.
TGTTTCTTATTGTAAAGAGCATTAAAATTAGACCGGAGTCCCTTTGCTCCCTCTTTCCTTCGAGCAGTCGTGCCCGGATGATTGGGAGTGAAGTTTTCTTCCGATATGTTCGCGGAGTCGTTCGCCCGAGATTCGAGCTGATCGTCTTCGCTTGAAGGCCTGTCCTTCATTGCCCCGTTGTTTTCGATAGAAAGTAGAAATCATGTTGAACAAAGCCAACCGGCGCGACTTCATGGCGACGACTGCATCTCTGGGTGCGGCCGTCTGGGTGGGGAACAGCTTTGCACGTGCAGAGGACAAGTCTCCGAACTCCAAGGTTCGATACGCTTGTATTGGCGTCGGTGGAAAGGGGGGGAGCGATTCCGCAGATGCAGCCAGCCATGGCGAAATCGTTGCCATCTGTGATGTAGACGACCGGACTCTCCAGAAGGCCGCTGCTCGCCCGGGCTTTGAGAACGCAGAAAAGTTTTACGATTACCGCGAGATGTTCGACAAACTCGGCGACAAGATCGATGCGGTCACCATCTCCACCCCAGACCACATGCATGCCCCCGCAACCGCTCAGGCGATGAAGATGGGCATTGCCTGCTACACTCAAAAACCACTGACTCATACGGTCTGGGAAGCACGCCGTCTGCAGGAAATTGCGAAGGAAACTGGCGTTGCGACACAGATGGGGAATCAGGGAACTGCTAACTCCGCTCTTCGTCGTGGTGCCGCGTTTATGAAGAGTGGGGGGCTTGGACGAGTCAAGGAAGTTCACGTCTTCACCAATCGCCCCATCTGGCCGCAGGGGGGACCGCGGCCTGAATCAAAGGAAGTCCCGCCATTTCTGCATTGGGAGGAGTGGCTCGGGGCTGCTCCGGAACGGCCTTACGCGGACGGCTATCATCCGTTTGCCTGGCGCGGATATTGGGACTTCGGGACCGGGGCTCTGGGGGATATGGCTTGTCACATTTTCAACATGCCGTTCGCCGGTCTGAACCTTGCGAATCCGCTTTCCGTTCAGGCAACCTGCACAGGGCACAACAAGGAGACGTTCCCGCAGAAGTCAACGATCGCGTTTGAATTCTCTCATCCATCGGGTGAGGGAGTTCTTCCAGTCTGGTGGTACGACGGCGGAAACCTCCCGGATGAGAAACTCCTCAACGGCCTGAAATTCCGCTCCAAGGGAGGGGCCATCATCGTCGGTGAAGATCTGACGATGTATTCTCCCGGAGATTATGGTGATCCCTGGATTCTGATCGACAAGGAAGGCAAGGAAGTTCCTCCGCCAGAGATTGAATTCGAGAAGTCCCCAGGGCACTTCACCGAATTCCATCAGGCCATTACCGGAGAGCGGAAGGAAGCGATGTCCAACTTCGCGAACTACGCTGCTCCATTGACCGAAACGATTCTGCTCGGAAACCTGGCTGTTTATGATGCTGCCAGTGGCGAAGGCCGCAAGATCCTCTGGGATGCAGAAAAGATGGTCGTAACCAACGCCCCAGAACTGCAGCATCTGGTCAACAAGGAATATCGTGGAGGCTACGATAAGTTCCTGAAGAGCTAAGTTCCATTCAGCGAATCGTGAGTCGACGTCGCTACGAACGACTCATTGAATTTGAACTGAAAAAATCCGTCGGAGAGGAAACAGATTCTTCTCCGGCGGATTTTCTTTTTCTGTGCTGATCCCTGTCGAAATCGAACGTGCGCGAAATTCGTCCTGCATTGTCGACAGGAGTTCTTTCCCATCAGCGAATACGAGACGGACGTCGCAGGTTCAGAAGCCTTGCTGTCCAACCGTACACCAATTGCTGGCCGACAAACTGGGGCGGCATTCCGAAGCGGCCCGACGAAATCAGATTTCAGGATGTGAATTCGCCTGGTGCTGAAACAGCTTCGTGACCGCCAATCACGATCTCGAAACCGAGATCACGGACCATCTGGAAGTCCTCTTCTTTCGATTGTCCCTGAGTGGTCAGGTAATCGGAGACGAAGATCGAATTGGCTGGGTACAGCCCCATTGCCTGCATGGACCGAAGATTAACTTCGCGTCCGCCGGCGATGCGGATTTCGACGCTGGGATGAACAAACCGAAGCAGGCACAAGACCTTCAGGCAGTACCGGGGATCAAGTTCGTCCTTCGCCTGGAGTGGGGTGCCGTCAATGGCATGCAGAAAGTTGACCGGAATGGATTTCACATCCAGTCCCCGCAATTCGAAGACGGCATCAAGGATGTCCTGATGTTCTTCTCCCATGCCGACGATCAGCCCGCTGCAGATCTCCATCCCGGATTCCTGCACCACCTGAAGTGTGTCGAGCCGGTCCTGATAGGTGTGTGTTGTACAGATTTCTTTGTAGTAGCGTCGGGATGTGTTCAGGTTGTGATTGATTCGGTCCACACCCGCTTCAGCGAGCTTTCGGGCCTGATCAGGTTTCAAAAGACCCAGACAGGCGCAGATATGCAGCCCGTATTCACTCTTGATCTTCCTGACGACATTGCAGACGTGCTCAATTTCCCGATTCGTCGGTCCTCGTCCGCTGGCGACAATACAGTATGTCCGGGCCTGACTCTCTTTCGCAGCCCGAGCTCCTTCCATCAGGACCCGTTCATTGGCGATGGTGTACCGCTCAATCGGAGCTTCAGACACCTTCGACTGGGAGCAGTATCCACAGTCTTCGGGGCACAGTCCGCTTTTGGCGTTCTTCAGGTAATACAGCTGGACTGTATGCTGAAAATATGTTCGGCGAATGGCATATGCAGCGGAAAGCAGATCCAGAATCTCCTCGTCGGGAGAGAGAAGAATCTCCCGACCTTCGTCCTGGGTGATCTGTTCCCCAGCCAGCACACGGCGGGCCAGTTCGTGCCAACGGGATGTCGAAACGGAAGAGTCAGAAACAAGCATGTTCAAGCGACGAATCTCAACGTGGGAAAAGGCCTCTCGGTCGATGAATCCGACGTCGAGAAGTGGTCCGGGAAATCGGAGTGATCAATCTTTGGTCTTTCGGGTAACCCGGCGACGCAATGGGCCAGACGCATCGGATTCTTCATCGGTCGACTCGAGTGCCTTGCGAACCGACTCAAGAAGGACGTCCATTGCAAAGGGCTTGCGAAGATAGTCTACCACCCCGAGCATTTCCGCGTAGGCTTTGTGTCGCCCCCCTTCATTTGCGGTGATCATGATCACTCGTGGGGGATTCTCAAGTGTGCGGAGGTATTCCAGCACCGGAAATCCCCCCATGCGGGGCATCATCATATCGGTGATGATCAGGTCCGGGTCTTCGGACTGGATCAGCTTTTGACCTTCTGCTCCGTTCGAGGCAGAAATGACGCGATATCCAGCCGCCTCCAGAACGGTTCGGAGGGTCGTCTGGATTTCACGGTCGTCTTCGATCAACACGATCTTGTTGCCGGCCATTTGTCTCTCCTGTTTACGTTCCGGCTGCGCTGCAGTCCAGTCTGTCCGGCCAAAGCGTGACACGGTTGACCGAAATCAACCTGTTTGGGCGAACGATCTTTCGCATTCAGCATCTTAGATCGCACACGCTTCAGACTCAACGAGAGAGCCAAAGTATTTGCCGTCAGCAGGAAGGCCGGAATTTTGATGCATCGATGCAACCGGCCATTGATCATACCTGTTGTTACCAGACCTGGAGCGGCCCCGCAGGCATGACCGGAATCGATTGCCCGCAGCCCTGCCGTCCCCAATCCCTGCTAATTGAGAATCCGGGACCATGCGGCGAAGCAAGTCCCAGTTCCGGCGCAGGGAGAATAATGCTCGGCGGATTCACCCCGGAAGGACACTGTTCACAGGGGACTGCCATGGTTCCCCCTTCGGGAACCGGACTGATGATCGCTGAACCTGAATGTCCATGTGAGCCCGAAAATCCGGCATCAGGAACGATTAACGGCGGTGGACAAGGGTGAGTGATCTCCTGAGGACATTCTTTGCACTGAGGAAGATTGCAGTTCGGGCGTCCGCATGGGCAGGGGAGGACGACGCTCGGTGGACTGATCGCTGGAACGGGTGTGGAAAGGGCTGGGCGATTCGAACACACAACGTAATCCGCAACGATGATGTCCTGTTCAGAGCCCGCTTCTCTCAGTGTGGAGTCCAGGTATCGGGAGCCTGCGGAAAAGGAGGAATAGCCATGATGCGTCTGGCATCCCCGCATTCCTCCGAATCCGTAGGACTGGTCGAGACTCCGGAACGCATCGGACAGATCGGTCAGTTCGGCGGCAATGGAATCCCGAACTGAAACCAGCGCGACAGAGAGGCCGAGGACTCCAATGGTCGCAACGAGCGCCAACTCTGCAGAGAGGATCAACCCCGATTCATCCATCCATAACGCTGTGAGCAGTTTCATGGTGTAACTCCCCGAACAGGATGAAGACCGGGAGGGAACACGAAAACCCTCGAGAAATCGGGAGTCTGGCTCTGCAGCGAGCCGCGTTCATCATCAGCGGAGACATGCCGGCTCCGGGGGCCCATTGCTGACGCAGCAATGAGGTGAAGATGAACGTCTCCCGATTTCGCGAGGTTTCGGACGGATCGCTCCGTCTGCGGGCGATGTCTCAGGTCGCCACACGTGCTCTCTCTGGCTGTGCGTCAGGCAACACAACCGCTTCAACCCTTTCAGTTCTGTGTTTGTGACAAGACGGCAAATTGCGAATAATCAGTAGAATCCTGACAATCGGTATCAACGGCATAGTCCATACCATCGTTACAACTGGACCTGTAGTGCAGTTAGGGTTGTTTCAGCGCAATGTGCGATCTGGCAAAAAGATAAAGACTATTGAACGCCATCTGGGGGCTGTGACAGCACGCGCCCGGAGGAGTAGAGAGTGCTAAGACGCTGATGCGCGGTGGTTGGCGCTTTGATCAGAAATTGAAGCGCTCGTAAGATGCGGGCAGAATCGGAGAGTTGTTCTTGTGGTGAGCCATGCGCTCCCCCCCTCACATTCAGAAGAACCTGCTATGGTCTACCTTGATCGCATCTATACTCGCTCTGGCGATCACGGAGAGACGGGGCTTGGAGACGGGCGTCGGGTCCCCAAAACGCACCCCCGGATTGTGGCCCATGCTGCCGTTGATGAGCTGAATTGCGCTTTGGGGGTGGCAATTGCGATGGGCAATTTGTCCGCACCATTTCAGAAGCGGTTGATTCAGATTCAGAACGATCTGTTTGATCTCGGGGCCGATTTGTGCGTCCCGGAAAGTGATGACGTTTCTGAGTATCCCCCCTTGCGGGTTGTGGAGTCTCAGGTGAAGCAGCTGGAACTCTGGATCGATGAAGAGACCGACCGACTCAAACCGCTGACAAGTTTCATTCTCCCGGGGGGAACTCCGGGGGCAGCCTTGTTGCATCAGGCGCGGGCGGTCTGTCGGCGGGCGGAAATTGTAGTCTGCCGACTGATTGAATCAGAGAGGCTCAACAATCAGGTGTTGATTTATCTGAATCGACTCTCTGATCTTCTCTTTGTGATGGCCCGGAGCGCCAATGATCTGGGAGCATCCGATGTCCTGTGGACTCCGGGGGCCAGTCGCGACACGAAGTAATGTGCCCCAGGATTTGTGGATCATCCGGGGAATCAGTCTAGCGACGCGGACAGCGCAAGACTGCTGATCTGTTCAACGACCTGGACACCCTTGGTTCTCACGAAGAGCGACGGACAAGGATCGGTCACCGGGCATTGGAGGATCGGGTATACCGCTGTGGGACCACTGGTTGTGACAAGCCTGTCGGACGCAGCTGAGGACTGTTGCTGGTGGAATCGAATCCAAAGGGACTTGGGGATTGGGCGTTTCCAAGCATATCCATCGACATTCCCCCTTCGTTCAGCTCTCCCGAGAGGTAGGCCATGAATTTGGGGCTTGCCTGATGCAGGATCACGACTCGGTTGGCTGCCCCTGGATTTTTGTGATCGCGAATAATCACGACCACCTCGGCATCACCCGCTTGCACATCTACCGGGGTGCTTGGGGTTGAACGCCCTGCCGTAGGTGGGGTTGCCCGATTCCCAGAAGTGGCCGCGAGCATGTCGCCTGCAGTTTCACGCGGGGAAGCTGCAGGAAAATCGCGATTGGAAAATGGCTCTGACTCTGCCATCCGTGTCGCTGGAATGGATCGCTCCTGGGGAGGAGTGGGAGGAGCGTACAATGCAGTCAGCTGGCAGTCGTCCAGGAGTTTATGGATTGCCAGGAGACCAGAGTAAAATCCACGTTGTTCCTGTTCATCCGCTGCACTACAGACTCCAACAATTTCTCCCTTCTGATTGAAGAGCCCGCCGCCGGAACGACCCCGGACGGGGACACCGACGCACATCAGATTGTGTGGCCCTTCGAATTTGTCGACGTCGGTCACGCGCGACTGCTGACGGGTCGGTTCTTCCCCACCGCTGCACCCGATGGCCGCCACCGGCTCGCCGACACGTGGAGCACCCTCCGGTCCGGGGACCTTGATTGTCGGGAGGGCACTCGTGGTGGGAATCGTGATCAGGCCCAGGTCGGATTCCGCGTCATACTTGACCAGACTGGCTGTGTAGGGGGTCACAGTTCCCCGTTCAAAGACATCGACTTCGATTCGGGAATCCTCGTTGAACTCTTTGAAAATGTGGGCACAGGTCAGAATTCGGGTCAGTCCCGGCTTGCTTGAAATGATCGTTCCTGAACCCAGATCAATCCGACCGTTGGTCACCACACGAATCCGGACGCTCGACTTCATCGGATCAGCTTCTCCGTTGGAGGCCGACTCCATCGTTGAAGCGGGTGTTGTCGAATTGGAAGTGAGTGCTGAGTCATTTCCGCGGACAACCTCCGGTTCCGACTGTTCCTTGCGGCCGAAGGGAATGAGGTCGCGAATGCCACGTCGTTGCTCGTTTTCAGCGGTTCGGACCGGTGGAGGTTCGGTGGCCATCGGAGCGGGGCGGGTCATGGGGACGGCTTCGCCCAGTTCGATTGGAATGGACATATTGATGCCATTGTTTCTCTGGCCAGGTGCTTTGGCGACATGTGGCTGGGCAGCGGGAATACGGGCGACCATGCGTCGCAGGTCTGCTTCGGTCAGACGCCCGGTGACACGGTCAACTTCCTGACCATCAATGACGAGAACAAAGGTCGGGATCTGCTGGACACCAAACTTTTCTTTCAGCGCGGGTTCCCGATCGATGTCGACCTTTTGAATGGGGAGTCCTTCTCGCTGGAGTTTTTCCACGATGGGGGCCACCTGCTGGCACGGACCACACCATTGAGCTCCAAAGTCGTACACCACACCTCGGGCTTGTTGTGCCAGGGAGATATTGACTGAAAACAGACACAAAAGAGCCGTCAGTGCGAGAATAGAACGCATCAATCACTCCGTACGATAGGGCGTTCGCGAATTGCGAAGGGAGAGCCGGAATCCGATGAAAGCAAGGGGGACCAAAACGCGATGCTGAGAACCCGGAGGCCGGGGATCAGCCGGACGGGAAAGTCATGCAGATGGAGCAGAAGGACGGGCCCGAGAGCCGGACGAAGACGATGAGAACGATCGCGAAGAAATGTTCAGACAATGCATTGATGGGCTTCCTGCCTTTGCAAATGTTACACAGGGATTTTGTCAAAACCACAATTCCGGATTTCGAACCATTCCCCGCCTTCAGAGTTCTCAACCTGAAAACAGGCCTTTTTCTGAAGGTTTCCGATTCTGCGAGAGGGTGAGAGGACTTGCCACCTGGGTCTTCATGACCTCTGTCACTCGCTCACCGGCAATTTCTGCAGATTCCGTGCCGGAAGATGACAACGTCCCCTTCGACTGCGTCATGACAGGAGCTGTGCTGACGTGGCTGTTTGTCAATAGATGAGCAAATACCGTTGTGAAATTGGAATTTTTGAACAGCTCGGTTTCCCAGGACCGGGCTGCTCCGGTTAAACTTCGCGGGAAGCGCTCTGGAGATCAGTCTTTTGGGTAATGGAGTTTGTTGAGAATGAGTCATTTCAGCCCCGCGTACAGCATTACGATCCGCCTGAAGTATCAGGATGTCCCCGGAGCGCTTGGAAAAATCACATCCGCCATTGGGGATGAGGGTGGATCAATCGGGGCTGTGGATATTGTGGATAGCCGGGATGGGCACATCATCCGGGACTTTACCGTTCAGGCGACGGATGTGGCCCATGGGGAGCGAATTGCAGCGACAATCAATTCGCTGAAGGGGGTTGAGGTCGTCAAT
>CALLWY010000098.1 GCA_938015865.1 uncultured Planctomicrobium sp. | reverse complement strand
GATGTTCTCTGCTGTTCATCATTCGATCAGGAGTCAGCTCCTGACACTTTGTTGGGGACTCTGCGTTCTTGCGGTGATTCCGCAGGTCATCCATGCTGACCCGATTACCGACTACAACGTTGCAGTTGAGTTCTACAAGCAACAGCGATGGGATCAGGCAGCCGAAGCCTGTGCGGATTTTCTCAAGCGCAACCCGAATGATGAACGGCTGGTCATGATCCGGCTTTACTGGGCGCAATCGCTCCTGCACCTCAGAAAGTTCAAGGATGCACGCGACCAGTTTCGACTGTACCTTGAAAAAGCAGGCGAGCATCCAGACCGCGGACTGGCGATGTACCGCATCGGGGAATGCAGCTATTTCATGACGGACTACCCGGCTGCGGAAACCGATCTGCAGGCATTTCTTAAGCAGTTCCCCAAACACGATCTTGCGAAATGGGCCTGGGTCTACCTTGGGGAATCGCAACTGCGCATGAAGAAGTACGAGCCTGCGGTTCAGGCTTTTGAGACGTATCTGGAACTCGCACCGGATGGTCCCCTGCTCGACGATGCCGAATTTGGTTTGGCCACGGCGTTCGATGCTCTGAATCAGACCGAGAAAGCGAATGCGGTTTACAAACGAATCGCAGACCGTCCGACCAGCCCGCGTGCGGCGGACGCCATTTTCAACATTGCTGCTGGCGATTTCGACAAGCAGCAATTTGCCAGTGCTGCAGAAGGATTCCAGCGAGTCATCAAGGAGTTCCCCAAGAGTCGTCTGGTTCCCAGTGCGCATCTCAACGCTGGCTACAGTCTCTACTCGCTGTCCAGATTCGCAGAAGCCCTTGAGGAGTTTCAGCAGGCAGCAACGGAACCCTCCCTCACCCAGATTGCCAGCTACTGGAAGGGATTAAGCCAGAAGTCACTCGGAGATTTCGTGGCCGCAGCAACGACCTTTTCAGAGACGTACAACGCCGCTCCAAACGGTCCATTGGCAGAGAAGCTGATGTTTCAGTGGGGAGATGCTGAGTTCCGGAAACAGGACTACGCCAAAGCGGTTGAACTGTTTACTTCAGTGACTGAGAAATGGCCGAACAGTGACCTTGCCGATGATGCCCTGCATTCCGCCTGTGAAGCGGCACTGCAAGCGGGGAATGTCGAGCAAGCAGTCCAGCTGAATCAGCAATTTCGCGAGAAGTTTCCCAACAGCGGACTTACTCAGGTTCAGGATCTGTTAAACGGACGGATTCTCATTACGCAGGGAACACGACTCGGAGTAGAGTCCCCCGAAGGGAAAGCTGCTTTTGAACAGGCGGCTGCAATTCTGAAGAAGGTGGCCGATACATCCTCGGTTGAAACGACGAAGACATTTGCCCGATTTCAACTCGCCCGGATTGCGGAGCGGTTCGGACAGGATGCCAAAGTCCTTGAGGAACTCCAGCCGATCCTCAGCATCCCGACCGCAAAGGATCTTCCCGAATATCGGGACGCGATTCTCATGCGGGCGAATGCACGCTTGCGGATGCAGGAGGCCAGCGAGGCACTTCAGGATTATCAAACCTATCTTTCTGAAGCGAAAACTGACACGGAAAAGCTCGCCGGTCTGACTGGACAGGCCAGTGCATTGATCCTCCTGAAGAACTGGAATGAACTGGAACCGACCCTCCAGACACTTCAACAAATTGACACGAAGAATACACGCCTCGGGGCCCTAGCCCTCAGTGCCGGGGACGCCGCATTCGAACAACAGAAATGGGATGCTGCCCGAAAGTTCTTCCAGATCTCACTCGATCAGGGACAGGACACCCCTTACTGGCTGCCGGCCCTGTCGGGACGGGCACATGTGGATTACGAGCAGAAAGAATTTCTCTCCGCTGCGGACGCATTCGGTCAACTGGCCACGTTGGGAGAATCCGACCCGATACTGGCTTCGCATTCCCTGTACATGCAGGCCCTCTCCCTTCAGCAGGCGGGACGTCCCAAAGAAGCACTGGAGATTTATCGAAAGGCCAGTGAGAAGTTCACGCATGCGAAAAAGGAAGCCCCGCTGTCCGGAGATGCCCTTGCGGTCGCCCGAAATGCATACCGGGCAGAAAAAGGGGGAGCCCGTGTTGCCCGTGAACTTCACGATCAGGAGACCGCAAATCGTCTTTATGAGATGGCCTATCAGGAACTGAAGACATTTCCTGTCGAAGAACAGGGAGAGCTTGACCTGCTCATTAATGAATGGGCGGACTTGAGCTACAACGCCCAGAACTATGAACGATCCGACGAACTGTTCGCCCTGCTGATCAAGGAATGCCCGAAGAGCCCCCTCGCCGACGATGCCCGACTGATTCTTGCCGAAAGCATGCGGTTTGGTGGAAAGAAAGCGGAAGCCATCGCTGAGTTCCGCAAGCTGGCCGACAGCACAGACTCCGATGAATTCGTTCAACAGCGAGCGCTGACGCATCTTCTGGATCTTGCAGCTGAAGCCGAGAACTGGACCGAGGTTGTTGAAGCGGGCGAGCAGATGATCCAGAAGTTCCCCGGAACCTCGAACGAGTTGTACGCCCGCTTCCGCATTGGTGAGGGTCAACTTCAGCAAAAGAAATATAGCGACGCAGAAAAGACCCTTGAGAAAGTCCGCCAGTCGCTGGCTGAGAATCTGGCGGAGGCTCCTGCATGGTGGCCGGAGGCCTGGTTTCTTCTCGCGGAAGCCCAGTTCTGGCAAATGAACTATGGCAGCATGAATGAGACGCTGAAGGACTTTCAGGAAAAGGCCCCGGATTCTCCGTTGATTTATCGAGTCGATGTCATTCAGGGGCGGGCACTGGAGAATCAGGCCCGTTTCGAGGAAGCCCGTGCCGCCTATCAACGTGTGATCGATTCCGAAAGTGGACGGGGAACCGAGACTGCTGCAGAGGCCCAGTTTCGTGTTGCAGAAACTTACCTGAAAGAGAAAAATTTGCCCGTTGCCCTGCGGGAATACTACAAGGTTTATTCCGGTTACGATGCCCCCCGCTATGAGTCCGCCGCCCTGTATCAGGCCGGAACATGCGATGCATCGATGAAGCATTACCCGGAGGCAGCAAAGACCTTTGAGAAATTGATCACGGAGTTTCCAGACTCCGAATTCGCTCTCAAGGCCCGGGAGCGACTGAAAGAACTGGAGCCTTTGCTCCCGGCAAAGGATGATTCCACAGCCAAATAAAACTGGCATTCAATCTGGCATTCAGGTTCCTGTTCGCGGCAGTTGCCACAAAAGACATCCACCATGATGATCCATTCGTCCCCGTCGCTTCGGTCAACTCCGCCCGATTTATGTGAATCATTGAGGAAACGACCTCAGCCCGGAAATCACGGCAGCTTGTGGCGAATATCCCTCATCCTCCTCCTGATGACTCTGCTTCCGGGAGGGCTGGCAGACAGGGCCGCCGCTCAAGACTCGCTCCCTCCGGTTGGAATCCCGGGAGATCAGTCCGCCGCCGCTCAGACTCCGGCGGCAGGGGTAGATTCAGAAGATGCCGCCTCATCCGGTGAACCCCGCCTGACTGTCGACGCTCCATTCAACGGGCAGACATTCTCTACCCGGGTCCTGGAGATGGTTCAGTCACTCAGTTACTTTTCCATCCCTTTCGCCCTGGCCACGCTGATCGCCATCTGGTTTATCGTTGAACGAATCGTTGTCCTGCGCCGGGGGCGAGTTGTTCCCAAACCGTTCGTCCAGCGGTTCATCAAGCTGATCGAAGAGGGGGAATTGACCCGTGAGGAAGCGCTTCAGATCTGTGAAGACAATGGAAGCCCGATCGCATTGGTCTTTGCCCACGGGATTCGCAAATGGGGGAAGGCAAGCGTCGAAGTCGAACAGGCAATGATTGACGGGGGTGAACGCCAGGTCGCTGCCCTCAGCAAGCATTTGCGAATCATCAACGGGGTCGCAACCATTACCCCCTTGCTGGGACTGCTCGGAACGGTCTGGGGGATGCTGGAATCGTTCAATAAGATTGCCAGCGCTGGGGCGATGGGACGAACCGAGGAACTGGCCTCTGGAATCGCGCTGGCTCTGGTCACCACAGCCTGTGGCCTGCTCATCGCTATCCCCTGTCTGGTCGTGTACATGTACCTTACCAGCCGGATTGATTCACTGGTTTCGGAAATGGACGATCTGGCCATGAAGGTCGTCTACAACATCAGCGCCGAAGGGATTGCTGAACGAAACTCCCGCCCGAACAAATCGAAAAATGCGGGTGACGCCGGACAGAAAAAAACGGGCTGATCCTGACAGGTCAACCTTGTCTTGTTCGCTCGAATTGACCGAATGGGAACGATTAATCCATTCAAACAAAACAGCCACAGGGAACGTTGCCCCCGTGGCTGTGAGGTGGTCTGTCTGAATCCCAGTCAGTCAAGTTCATGTCGCGAGTTTGCCTGAATGGGATTCTTGCTCCGGGCGGGAATCAGGCTGATCGCCGCAATTCCAAATCACCCGGGCTTGTCTTGTCCGTCGGGACTTCAAGCCCTTCCGTCTGTCGGCACAACTGCTCAAGCTGAAGACGAAGCTCCTCCTGAAGCCGCTCCAGACTGCGAGCATGTTCATTGAGCATCACTTCCCGGGCGTCCAGTGCTCTTGCCCGATCGTGCAGCTCGCTGAGCATTTCCAACAGTTCCGCTCGCGGGTCCTGTTCCCAGTCAACCTGGGGAACCGACTGGGAGGCCTTTGAAGCCTTTGCTGTTTGCAGCAGTGCCCCCGCTCCGTATCGGCGGGCCGTATCAAACTCTTCCAGTTCAGCCAGTTTCGTTGTCAGTAAATCCAGAAGCTCTTCGGCAGTCCGTTCCGTTGCAGCAATGTTCTGATCAGTCCCGATAGCGGGCTGTTCGACAACCTCCGATTGAACTCCGGGCAGTTTCTGATCGACGCTGAATACAAACTCACCAATCTGGACCACATCTCCGCGCTCAATTCGTCCATCACGAATTTGCTGACCATTCACCAGCAAGGGAGGCTCGGGAGAAACGGCATCAATCCAAAGAGCGTCACCGTCCGAGATGATGATGCTGTGGAGAAGCGGGATATTTCCGGCGAGTTGCAATTGACAATTGCTCCCCGCCCCAATCAGGAAACGGTCCGTTGTAATCTCCCTGCGAGGGAATCGGGTCTGTCCCCGTTCGATTACGAGCAGAAACCCTGACTTACTGGTCTTGGAACCGGAATTGGAAATTTGATTCATCGCCATACGGACGTGCCTGTCGTCTACTGGTGCCGACGGCAAAAAGGACGGCATCAGAAGCCTGCATTCATTCAACTTTCCGATCCGGGAGCTACGTTGTCACGTTGCGTTCCCGGTCGTTTCACGTCGCAGGCACTGGCCGGTTGGTTCCACTGTCGTCGGCAGGTCCTATCAATTGGATCGACTCCAGCAATCAGACACCTGAACAGGAAACAGCGGAAAATGACGCAGAATCCCCGAGTTTCCCACTGTAAACAGATCACAACCGGCATTTCCTGCCGAATCGCCGGGAATACCGTCTCAAAGACCGGGGATCACCGCGCCAAATCAGTTCTTGGGCAAGGCAATGGCGTATAGAACGGTCACCATTCCCAGTCCCATTAATGTGAAGGGGACCCATTCGGGAGGCTGTACGTGATAACGTCCCCGTTCGTCTTCTTTCCCGACGACGCGGAGGTACGGCTGCGCTTGCTGCGAGAGACGCGGGGTGAGGGCAATTTCATCCACAAAGAGTAACCCACTCCCCGCGAGCATGATGTAAACCCCGCATGCGAGGAAAGCTGCACGGTACATAACGACGTCCCGACAATCGGATTGTCCAGAGCGACTGGCTGCAGAACTCCATCGAACTCAATGAGGGATGCACATGACAGAACTCATGAGCCTCATTGACGTTCATCGGATTCGGGCCGTTTTTGCGACAGCGATTGTCAGGGAAGCAACACAAGGAGCCCACGAGGGATACCGTCGATGCGACGAATACGGATTACAACGCTCCGCTTCCCGTTAAAACAACTCCGATTGTGCGGATCAGAATCTTGAAATCGTTCCACGGGCTGCAGTGGCGCAGGTAGTGGAGATCCAAAGTCACTTTACGACGAAAACTCTCAATCTCGTTGTCGTACCCGTTGAGAATTTGGGCCACCCCCGTCAAACCAGGCTTCAGCCCGAGCCGGTCAATGTAGCCCGGAATCTGCTGGTTGAGTCCCTGAACAAATTCCGGTCGCTCCGGTCGAGGCCCCACCAGTGACATTTCTCCTTTGAGAACATTCCAGAGTTGAGGAAGTTCATCCAGCCGTGTTTTCCTGAGGAGCCGTCCAATCGGCGTGACCCGAGGGTCCCCCTTCACGGCAAACTGGGCCCCATGTTTTTCCGCGTCAATTCGCATTGTCCGGAATTTATACAAGGTGAAGTGTCGCCCATAGCTGAACGCAGTCCGTCGGTCGCTCCCGGGCACTCGACGATCCTTCTGTCCGGGCTCCAGCGGAACATTCTTTTGACGGCGATCGACTCCTGGGGTCCGAAGATTGAGGCCAACGCGAGTCTGTTTGAAAATGACCGGTCCCCGCGAGGTGAGTTTGACCAAAGCCGCAACAATCAGCATGACAGGTGAAAGCAGAACCAGCAGTGTCACCGCGACGGTCACATCGAGAATGCGTTTCCAGACCCGAGTACTTGCAGGAAGCGAGAGAACATTGGTTCGTTCCCCTTCATATTTCAATTCGGATAACCACCAGACTCGGGGAATCTCAAAATCGTCTCCCGCGTCAACAAGCGGGTCTGGTGGGGGCAACTCCACTGAAACCGACTTCTGCGATTGCAACGGGGACGCTGTACGGTCGGATGACAGAAGTGAAGGAGCGGTCATATCAATATCAAATTAAACGTTCACCACGAACATCGACCACAAAAATGAGCCGATGATCTCGCAACGGAAACCGGACTTTTAGCGAACCCGGCCGTCCGAACGAGACACCGCTCATTTTGAAGACGGTCAGGAACTCCGTCAGGGTCAGTTCTTACCCTATGTTCCAGTTCTGCCGCGCGTATCGCTTCCTTTTGAATTTTCCAAAGTCCATGAAAATCTCTCGTGGAAATTCTCATCATGTCGGGAAAATTCCGGTCTTGCGGGGACGTTTTTTTTGGGCAACACGATTTTCGTATCTGTATGTCCGGATTCAAGAAACGTCAGTCTTACGGATTACTAACCGGGTTGCTCGCTTCTCTTTGAGGTGATGACGGAACTATACTGATCAAATTGGCAGCGGGTGACGATATTCCGTATTTTCAGAGTTTGAGGAGCAAACGGATTTCTGGTTGTTGCGGAACGAACTGAGAGCCGCCTCAGCATTCAGACCCTAACAGAT
Source organism: uncultured Planctomicrobium sp. (assembly GCA_938015865.1). Taxonomy (GTDB): domain Bacteria; phylum Planctomycetota; class Planctomycetia; order Planctomycetales; family Planctomycetaceae; genus Planctomicrobium. The sequence continues at coordinate 9,293 of CALLWY010000098.1, read as the reverse complement.
TTGCTGATGGTTCTCGTAAAGTCTCCGATGTCAGGAGTGTGGTATCAATGAGAAGGCGAGTCGTCGTCACCGGGATGGGGTGCGTCACTCCTATTGGCAACAGCGTCGAGGAGATGTGGACATCTCTGATGAATGGTGTCAGCGGGATTGATTACATCACCCATTTTGATGCCAGTGGATTCCCGACACGCTTTGCTGCCGAAGTTAAGAATTTCCGACTTGGAGATTACGTAGATCACCCTGAACGGTTCGAATATGCGGGGCGAAATATTCGATTTGCAATTGGAGCTGCCGTTCAGGCGATGAATGACGCAGGGTTGACTGACGAAAAATTCGACCCAACCCGATTTGGCGTTTAGCTGGGAGCAGGGGAAGGTCAGCAGGATTTCTTCCTCTTCATGCGACTGATCGCCAATGCTCAGAAGGACGGCACTTTCGACATGGACCAGTTCACCCGCGAGGGTCTTCAAAGCATGAACCCCCAGGAAGAACTGGAGCAGGAACCCAATATGCCTGCCGGCCACCTGGCCAGTCTCTTTAATGCACAAGGTCCGAACCTGAACTGTTTGACAGCCTGCGCTGCGTCCAGTCAGGCAATCGGCGAAGCAGTCGAAATCATCCGGCAGGGAGAAGCGGATCTGATGCTCACTGGAGGAGCGCACAGCATGATCCATCCCTTCGGACTGACCGGATTTACTCTCCTGACAGCTCTGTCTACGTTTAACGAAGACCCTCGCCGTGCATCTCGTCCATTTGATCGGGACAGGGATGGATTCGTGCTGGGCGAAGGGGCAGGCATGCTCGTTCTGGAGGAACTGGAGCACGCAAAACGTCGTCGGGCACGGATTCTGGGAGAGGTTATTGGATACGGCTCAACAGCCGATGCCTATCGCATTACAGACATTCATCCGGAAGGACGAGGAGCCACAGCCTGTATCAATATGGCATTGAAAGATGCACGCTGTCAGGCCGAGGATATCGATTACATCAATGCACACGGAACCAGTACCGCCGTGAACGACCGGATCGAGACACTTTCGATCAAGAATGCTTTTGGGGACATCGCCTATCGGACTCCTGTCTCCAGCACCAAAAGCATGATGGGACACCTGATCGCCGCTGCGGGGAGTGCAGAAGCAATCGTCTGCCTGAAATCAATCCAGGAAGGCGTTCTGGCACCGACGATCAACTATGAAAATCCGGACCCCTACTGCGATCTTGATTACGTTCCCAACGTTCCACGGGAAGCAAAGGTTCGGAAAGCGCTGTCGAACAGCTTTGGATTCGGGGGCCAGAATGTTTCGCTGATCTTTTCGGCGTTTGAGGAGTAGCTCTACCAGTACCAATATCCGGTCAGTTGTGCTTGGGCCACACAACAACACCCCGGACTAGACAGAGGTGGATGACTGTTTGTCACAGTCTCCAGATTGAATTAGCGGAAGTCATGGTCCATTTGATGAGCTTGATATTGTTTGTGGTCGGCATTCTGGCCATCACCGACTTTGTGATTCACGTTGTCATCGCCCGAATCGCCCTCCACAGGTTCGAAACATCGCCCCGTTTTGGGGTAATGCCTCCCCCTGCGGATGGACCGGTTCCAGAGCCAATTCAGATCGCGACCACAGATCAACTGACCCTTGAAGGGGGAATCTATTTCCCTGATTCAGAACAGCCACGCGGGGTTGTTGTCTTCTGTCCAGAGATGGGAGGCCGCTTCGATACCGCGATGAATTATGCCCCGGCCCTTCTGGATGCCGGTTTTGCGGTCGTCTCTTTCAGTTTCCGGAACCAGGAACCAAGCCAGTCCCTGAAGACATATCGATCTGGATACTGGGTCTCGAACTACGAAGTCAGGGATGTCCTTGCCGCAATTCATTACGTGGAGTCCCATCCTGAATTTTACGGTCTGCCGATTGGCCTGATGGGTGTCAGTCGTGGCGCCGGAGCTGCCCTGTCCGCAGCCTCTTTGCATCCCGAAATTACACAGGTCTGGGCGCAGGGGGCCTTTTCCAATTCGCTTGTGGTCCTGCATCACGCGACGAAATTCCTCCGAACCCATTTTGGAAAGTGGATTCGATTCATTCCTCAGTGGCACATCGAATTGACGCTGTGGTTCATGCAGCGGATGGCCGAGCTTCGCAACGGTTGTCGAATGGTGGACCTGGAGCGACTGTTGCCCAGCCTTCGAGGCCGCAGAATTCTTTTTGTCTCCGGCGAGCGAGATAATTACGTCCCGACATCGATTCCAGACTCCCTCCATCAACTGGCGGGATGTGATGGGAAATCGACGCGTTGGATTGTCCCGCGGGCTGGCCACAACATGGAACGAACGGTTGCCACGGAAGAATTCGATGAACGGCTCGTCGGCTTTTTTGAACAGATGGTCCCTGTTCAGATTCCACTTCCGCAGCGGAAGACAACCGTCGCCTGATCGGCAAAATGCAATTACCCCTGACGCAGTCACTGCGTTCGGAACCTCTCGACAGGTTCCGTCTCGATGCGGTGTGTTGATCTGATGCTCTTTGTCCCGGCCTGCGGATATCAGCCGATCGCCCGGATTAATCAGATGCATCAACACAACTCGTCTGCGTCGGCGTCTCCCAATGACGCGGCAAAAAATCTTTTTGTTGCTGCTGACCTGATGAGACGTTCGACACTCCAAGCAACTCTCTGAATCTCGGTCGTCTCCGGCAAAACAAAATCGGCTCCGAGTTCCCGCGCCAACCACTCCCAGTTCAGAGCGGAATTGGAAACAAGACAGCCAATTCCAAGAACGGAACTCGCCTGCCTGAGATGCCGTATCAGTCCGAGTTCCGCATCGCTCCCATCCGCCACAATCAAGACGGTATCCGCATCGAGTGCTTCGTTGAGGAAATCGTCCTTGTGTGGTCTCCAGCGTATAGAAAGCTGGTCTCTTCCGGAAAAAAGTCGTTCGAGTTCCGCAGTCCAATGAGAGCTGCGCTCATAAATCAGGAGCAGTCGCATTCCATCGGACATGTCATCTCCCTTCCCAATCCAGCCAACGGGAGTCCGAAGCGGTGTTAACTGGATTTCCTGCGATGGCGATAAAGCTCACGGAATGATTGACGCGGCGGCTCTGGAAGCTCTCGCTGGCGCCCCCATGGATTGAGCATCGGGAAATTCACCAAGCCTCGAGGGAGAACCCGGAGTGCTATTCGTCCGACTCTCCCTGCGAGCCGATACAGCCAGGTTCGCTTCAGAACAGCTCCTGCAATTGACATCCCCCAGCGTTTCTCCGCTGACAGATACTTCCGAGAGGCAATCTGTTCACGGAACCGGTAGAGCTGTTCATGCAGATTGATCTTCACTGGACAGACATCGGTACACGACCCGCAAAGAGAACAGGCATAGGGAAGGGTCGAATATTTCCGGGGATCTCTTGCTGGCCCCAGAATGGATCCGATCGGTCCGGGGATCGTTGCGTTGTAGCTGTGCCCGCCGCTCCTTCGATACACCGGACAGGTATTCATACAGGCCCCACACCGAATGCAGTTCAGAGAGTTTCTGAAATCGGGGCTGGAGAGAATCTGGCTTCGCCCGTTATCAACAAGAACCAGATGCATTTCCGTCTTGTCGTCTCGCGGACCATGAAAATGAGTCGAGTAGGCTGTGATGGGCTGCCCTGTTGCCGACCGGGCGAGCAGACGGAGAAAGACCCCAAGATCAGCGGCGCGGGGAATCAGTTTTTCAATTCCCATGCAGGCAATGTGCAACGGAGGAAGCGCCGTTCCGAGATCCGCATTTCCCTCGTTGGTGCAGACGACAATCCCTCCCGTTTCTGCAATGGCGAAGTTCACTCCGGTGATCCCTGCTTCCGCCCCCAGAAACTTGCGTCGAAGTTCCTGACGCGCCGCTTCGGCCAGATACTGCGGGTCGGTCGCCCCTTTCTGGGTTCCAATCTTTTCGTGAAAAAGTTCGCCGATCTCTTCCCGCTTTGTATGGATCGCGGGCATCACGATATGACTGGGGGGCTCGTTGCGCAGCTGGACGATCCATTCCCCCAGATCGGTGTCGACAACCTCGATTCCATGCTCCTGCAAAAACGGGTTGAGGTGGCATTCCTCCGTCAGCATCGACTTGCTTTTGACCAGCTTCCGAACTCCATGTTTCTGGAGGATGTCCAGAACAATTCTGTTGTGTTCTTCCGCATCCCTGGCCCAATGAACGTGAATCCCGTTTGCCTTTGCATTGGTTTCGAACTGCTCCAGCAAGTCGGCCAGATGGGACATGGTGTACTGCTTGATGGCCGCAGCCCGTTCCCGGAGCTGTTCCCACTCCGGAAGAGTTTTTGCAGCCAGATCTCGCTTGCTCCGCACAAACCACAGCGCCTGGTCATGCCAGTGCGCACGCTCCTGATTGGAGACGAATTTTTCTGCAAGTGCAGGGTGTGATGTCGCGGAAGCCATGGCGTACCGGATGCGGGGTGATCACCTGAAAATTCAAAATCAAAGGGGGACCGAACACGCCTTTGATGGACGGTCCGGGATCCCCCCGAGTTTATTCATCTCCCACGTGGGGAGCGAACACAGACATCGCTCGAATTACTCGATAATGGTGGCCTTGATAATGCCATCAATGTTCGGGAATTCCTTGGTGAGGTAGGCATTTCCCTGAGACTGAATTCGCCCCTGATCCGGACGCTCGCCGTACTCGGCGTTGATCGATTCCACCACGTCCATCCCGGAAATGACCTTGCCGAAGGGGGCAAATCCCTGCCGGTCCAGGAAACTGTTGTCTCCGTAGTTAATGAAGACCTGAGACGTCCGAGTATTCGGCCCGGCCGTGGCGAAGGTGATGTAACCCTTGGTGTTGGACTGAGTCACCTTGTCATCCTTGATCTGCTTGGCACGCCACTTGGCAGCCAGCTTGGGATCGCCGGGGATTCCGAACTGAACCATGAAGCCCGGGACGACGCGGAAGAACTTGGCGTCGTTATAAACTCCATCTTCGACGGCCGCCTTGAATTGGGCTGCTCCCAGCGGGGCCCATTCCGGATGGACCTCAATAATCACGTCCCCTTTTGTTGTTTCAAATTTCACTTTATACACGTTGAGTTTCTCCGTTGAGGAACCATCTTCTGCCTGAAATGCCACTTCTTCGGTCGGGGTCTCAGACACCGGGATCACCGGATCATTGGCCCCCGTCGGGTCAGAAGAGTCCGCAACACAAGCGGAGCAATTCAACAGCAATACCAGACAGGCCAGATTGAGAATTTTCATTCGTTGGTTTTCCTTAGTTGTCAGAAAAACAAGCCGACGGAAGAGTCGATGTGCCAGAAGGATTGATCAGTGCGATCGACCGGGGCGATCCTCTCCTCCGGAGACTGTTCGTTCCAGTTTTCGAAGCGATTTTGGGGTCTTCCAAGTGATTGTCCACATCTGGAACAGATCCCCTCAATTCGCTTCCACTTTCATGCAGAGGCAGCATGATCCACGTTCAATCCGGGCGACATTGCCCTCTGTTTTCCAATGAACTGGTCCCATTGGGGACGCGCGTCACTCATCTCAGAAGATTCCGAGCTGGTCCCGGGCCTCTTCTGTCATCCGTTCTGCGGACCAGGGGGGAGACATCACGAGTTTGATGTTGGCCGTTGTGACATCGGGCAGGTTTTCCAGCGCCATCTTGGCTTGCTGAATCAACTGCGGGCCAGCAGGACAGGAGGGACTGGTCAGCGTCATCTGCACATTCACCACGCCCCCTTCTTCCTGACAGACTTCGTAGACAAGTCCGAGGTCAACGATATTGACCATCAATTCCGGGTCAATCACCTGCTTCAGTGCGTCCAACAGCTCCACTTCGCTGGCCATGCCAGACTCCCTTTCCCATTCCGGAGAACGTGATTCGAAATTCGCCTCCTGTTCGCCTGACCACTCTGTTGCAGGCATGAACATCTATTGTAGGGGGCAGAAATTGAGGATGAAAGTAACACATCACGGGAACTCACGTTCGAATCGATGAAGTGCCTGATTCCACTGCTCTTTTCTCCAGCGCCCAATGACGTCCCCAATGGCGGGAAACTGATCATCCCAGCCTTTGCAGAATTCACATCTTTCCATTCACTCAGGGTCTCATCTTGCCGGAAACTGGCCCCTCACGATAGAGTCCTCTCCTGAAATGATTCTTCCATGAGGGATGAAACGACGGCAACGGAATGCTGAATCGGCTGCGAGACTGGCTTTGCCCCGATCTGGGCATTGACCTGGGGACGGTAAACACCCTGATTGCCGTCCGCGGGAGCGGTGTCGTGCTGGATGAGCCAACCGTCCTTGCCCTCGAAAAGAAGACCCGCAAAATTCTTGGACGCGGAGCGGCCATCGGGAAGCTGGCCCGGCAGATGGTTGGTCGCACACCAGAAAATATCGTCCCGGTCTACCCGGTCCGTCATGGCGTCATCACGGATTTTGAACTCTGTGAAGCGATGCTGCGCTACTTCATCCAGAAAGCGGCCCGACAGGGGGGAGGGATGCGTCCCCGGTGCATTGTCTCTGTCCCTTCAGAAATCTCAGCGGTGGAAAAACGGGCTGTCTACAACAGTATTGAACGGGCAGGAGCCGGACGAATCTATCTGATCGAAAAAGCCAAGGCCGCCAGCATCGGCGCCGGACTTCCGATCAGCGAACCGCTCGCCAGCATGATCTGCGACATCGGGGGTGGAACCACAGAATGTGCCGTCTTGAGTCTGGGTGAGGTCATCGCGAGCCGGTCGATCCGGATTGCCGGGAACGACATGGATGAGGCGATCATTGAATCCCTTCGCCAGAACTACTCCTTGCGGGTCGGACGCCCGACAGCCGAACAGATCAAGATCGAAATCGGAAGTGCAGCTCCGCTCGACCACGAACTCTCCATGGAAGTGCGCGGGCTCGACACGATGAGTGGAATTCCCCGCAAGGCTGTTATTACCAGTGAGGAAGTCCGGGAGGCCCTCTCGGAATGTCTCTGGAAGATTCTCCATTGCGTCAAAGCGACCATTGAACAGTGTGATCCCGAACTGATTGGAGATCTTGCGGAAACAGGGCTCGTTGTGTCGGGTGGGGGAGCACTGCTTCGAAATATTGACCAATACCTTCGGGAACATCTCGGGATTCCGGTTCGAATCGATCCTGAGCCACTCACAACGGTCGCCCGGGGGACTGCGATCTGTCTTGATCACCTGCATCACTGGAAGAAGCGATTCCAGACAGAAGGGGTTGGTTTCTAAACTTTTTTGAAACCTGGAGTGCGGGAATTGCATCTCACTTCCATGTCTCCTTAACGAGGAGTTTCTTTCTTCCAGTCGCCGGTCATCAGGCAAATCAACGATACTGTTCAGCGACACGAACCCATTCAACAATGCATCACTCCAATCTTCTGATCTCGATGCTCGTCTGGGCCGGGTGGCTGATCGTCAGCCTGTTTCTGAATGCCGGCCCGGAGACAGCCCGCAGCAGATTAACGGAGTGGATGCACTCTGCCCCTGCATCGGTACTCAACCTGACTTACCAGCTGAGACATGGCTCCGGGACAACGTCGGAACCGATGAATCCCCAGCTATCCCCGGAAATGGAACGTCTTCAAGCGGAGAATCGAGCGCTGATACAACTGGTCGCTCAGCTTCGTGAGGAAAACAAACAGCTTCGACAGTCGACGTCACTTGAGTCAATTAGCGACGACTCCAGCCCGCTGGTCAATCTGGATCTCCTCCCCGCCCGCATTCTCGGGCAGCAGGGAGAGCCAATGAGTGACGGCGTTGAACTTCTGGTTTCTCTGGGAAGAAATCAGGGCATCATCCCCGGTAAACTGGCCCTGTCAGGGACCGGACTACTGATCGATCAAGGGGAGAAACAGAACCTTCACCCCGATCAGCTTCTCACCGCCGGAAGTGCCCTCTTTGGCCGTGTGACGAAGGTTGGATCGCAGACATCACTGGTCCAGCCGATCACTCATGCCGACTTCCGAATGGCGATTCGAATTGTCCGACGGTCCTCACTGGGCCCGGTGCAGGGTCCTCGCGGAATTCTTGTCGGCACAGGAAATGGCTGTCGACTGGAAGAAGTTCTCGCAACAGAAGCGGTCGCTGTCGGAGATGAGGTTTTCACAGACCGACTCACGACACCGGGGGGCGAACCGATTTACTGCGGACGTGTGATCTATGCGGAGGCTCCGGAAGGGAGTCATCACTGGACCATTGACGTCGCTCCGGTTCACTCTCCATCCAGCGTCCCTCCACGGCTCTCGGTGCTTCGGGGGAAACTCAATCCGGATCGAATCACTGCTGAACTCACATCCAACGGGCTATAATATCGATATGAGAACAATGATGATGACAGACCGTCGAATCCCCTCCGGGACATGGGTTTCGCTGCTGGCGGCAGCGGTTCTTCCACTCTGTTTCTTCTCCTGTTCCCGCTCTGCGGGATCCCCGGGGCACACCAACGGTTCGGAGTCGTCGCTGATTCCGGTCGCTGGCTCCCCATCCTCTGATTCAGCGTCTGATAAGGATTCTGCCATGACCGAGAAATTCCAGCTGTCCGAGGAAGAGTGGAAAGAGCGGCTAACCCCCGAGCAATATTACGTACTGCGCCAGAAGGGGACAGAACGCCCATTCGTGAACGAGTTCGATGAGCATTTCGAACCGGGAACCTATTCCTGCGCCGCCTGTGGGGCGGAACTGTTTGAATCGGAAACGAAGTTCAATTCAGGATGCGGCTGGCCCGCATTCTACGCTGCCAAGGCAGGCGACCGGGTCAACTTTCATGTCGACCGAAGCCACGGAATGGTCCGAACAGAAGTGACGTGCGCCCGCTGCGATTCCCATTTGGGACATGTCTTTGACGATGCTCCGCAAACGCCAACAGGACAGCGTTACTGTATCAATTCCGTATCGCTGACATTTCGTCCCAAGACTACGGAACCATAAGAAGCCTTCGCAGGACCGCTGAACGGGTTGACGCGCACGTTCGGACTGGTAGTCTCGTGATTCAAAGTTCTTTCGTCATCACTGACTGGAGTTGAATTCATGAGAACCGTGTCCACCGCGTCCTGCGTCCGCGCCCTTCTTGCGAGTGCCCTGCTGCTTGGGATTGCCTCCCGACCTGCTCAGGCCGAGCTACAGAAGAAGGATGTGACATACGATTACGAAGGGACTCCCATGAAGGGATACCTTGTCTGGGATGATTCCATTCAGGGAAAACGCCCGGGAGTTCTCGTTGTCCATGAATGGTGGGGCCTGAACGACTACGCCCGAAGCCGTGCTGAGCAACTCGCGAAACTGGGATACGTTGCCTTCGCGG
>CALLWY010000097.1 GCA_938015865.1 uncultured Planctomicrobium sp. | reverse complement strand
CGGGGCTGGAATGCCTGATGAAGGTCGCTGGGATCGAAAGGGAGAAGACCCTCTCTGCAGAAGATATCGGGTTTTCGCTGGCTCCAAGAATCAATGCGGCCGGTCGGTTGGGGCAGGCGCGTCTCGCTGTGGAACTGCTGACGACAGACAATCGTCAGCGGGCAGCTCAATTAGCGGACTATGTTGATCAGCTCAACAAGAACCGTCAGACCGTTGAACGAAGAATGTTCCGGCTGGCGAAGGAACTGATTGAGGCTCATCCTGAATGGAGTGAGCATGGCGGGTTGGTGATCGCGCATGAAGAGTTCCACCCGGGGGTGATGGGGATCGTCGCCAGCCGTGTGGCGGAGGCGTATCAGAAGCCGACAATTATCATCGCAACTAGCCCGGATGGTGGAATCGCACAAGGGTCCGGGCGAACCTGCTGGGGCTTTGATCTTCACGCTGGAATTGCTGCCTGCAGCGACTTGCTGGAAGGATTTGGGGGGCACCGGGCGGCAGCAGGACTTCGAATTCAACAAAACAGGATTGATGAATTTCGTGAAGCCTTTGCCCAGCAAGTTGGAGTCGGCGAAGGCGAAGGGGGGAAAGCAGAGCCGGATCTGTTTATTGATGCGGAGGTCATGCTGCACGATCTGACGACGCAGGCGGTTCGTGAACTTGAACAGCTTGGTCCGTTTGGAGCTGCGCATCGTCGGCCTGTTTTCAGTATTTCCAAAGCGCAACTCGCAGATGCCCCGGTGACGATGGGCGGGGGAAATCGTCACTTGTCGCTGAAATTACGGGACCGGGATCGTGTGATCCGATGTGTTGCGTTTGGGAAAGGGGACTGGGCGGACGAGATCGCGCAAGCTCAGGGGCCGCTTGCCTTCTGCTTTTCTGCGGGAATTAACTATTACCGAGGATTTGAGTCAGTGGAGCTTCACTTGCACGACTGGCAGGTCTCAACGGTCGGACAATCGACTGCCCCGCCAGTGGAGGCGATTGCGGATTAATTTTCAGATCTCCGCGAAATCCCAGCCAATGTACCTCTGGTGATCGTTCAACCTGTGGGGCAGACAGCGTTGCATGATCAAGATTTAACGGACGATCGCTTCTGTTTCCCCGCTTCTTCATGATGTGCCGTCAGCCATCGAGTGAATCATGAGGGGAAAGAGAGCCGCGCCGCTGGGCTCTGGTCGGGCTCCCCAAGACGAATTAATCGTGGCCTCGTTCGAATGCACAAGTCACAGCCAGGTTACTGGGCCACGACAAATCTCGCTGGCGCCTGAAAAGAAAAACGCCGGCAACGTGAACTCTCGGCGTCTTCTATGAACGAGGCTGTACGGCAATTTCGCCGTCCAGAGCAAAGCTGCGCAGTGGGAACCCGCTTTGTGATGAAGCTCGCTTTTTACGCATGTCTGGGTACTTGGCCGATGCGGACGATATGTCGCAGGCGAAGTATTAGGTGATTTAGTGTCAGTGCGAATACTCTCACGACCCCTACTTTCAGTTTTCTTTCGATCGTGATCGCTGCAATTTTTAGTGTTGTCCTCTTCTTTTCGGAATCTGGCTTGCACTTCGACCTGACAGTGAACAGAATTCCAGTGTGCTGATTCGGGCTCTTCTCTGCTGCTGGAATTCGGCCGTCCTTCTTGTGTCAGCGAAAGAAATTGCGGGTCATGCATTTTCACAGGCAGATTCGGAAATACTGGTGTCTCCTCGTTTTGTGGGTCTGTTGTAGTTCCGTCTGTGGATGCCCATCTGCTCCCCCTCCAGAACAACCGCAACCGGTGAATCAACCGGAGTCTTCTGATTCAGCCACGCAAGAGCCTGCTCCCGAATTACCGGCTGAGCGACCGGGTGAGGAGAGTTCCGATCCCAGTATGGAAAATGCCAGCGATGCAACTCCTGGCGAAAGTGCTGTACCAACGGTTCCGCAATCGACGCCGGGTTCGTCACCTCCAGGCAACGATGCTAAATCCGAAGATCACGGTGCTTCATTAAAGGACCACGCGGCAACCTTAAAAAAAGCAAAGGGCTTACTGGCGTCGGCAAGAGCTAAGGGAAAGACAGGCAATCATTCCGGTGCATTTCGCGATGCCCGCGATGCCTGGAATCTGGTGCAGGGAAGTCAAGACCCATTGCTTCAGGATTTAGCTCAGGAAATTCGTAAAGAGATGGATGTCTCCGCCGCTCGTATTTCAGAATCAAGTAAAGAACCTCCCAGTCGATTTCGGGTATTGATTCTGGAGTAACGACTGGTCTGTTCGCAAGTTGAATGAATCACGACATGTCATCATCTGCTTCTCATGGGGCTGCACTGCGGGGACTTCACCGCATCACCTGCCCACACTGTTGGGAAACCTTCCCTGCCGATCGCATCTTGTGGATTACGGAACACGCCGACCTGTTCGGTGATCCGATGCTCGGCCCGGATCATCCACAGCGATTCCTGCCCACACGCTTCAACTTGAATGGTGAGGCAATTGATGCCCGGGGGTTTGCCTGTCATTCGTTGGCCTGCCCCAAGTGCCATTTGAGTATCCCTCGCCCGCTGGTCGAGATGGAGCCGTTGTTTCTTTCAATCTTTGGAGCGCCTGCCAGTGGGAAATCATTCTTTCTGGCGTCGATGACCTATCAGCTCCGCCAGATTATGTCATCGGACTTTGCCATCTCGTTCTCCGATGCCGATCCTCTCCTGAATCAGCAGCTCAATGAGTATGAAGAATCTCTTTTCCTGAATCCCCGCGCTCAGGAAATGTGCTCCCTCGCCAGCCTCATCCGTAAAACGGAGGAACAGGGGGAACTCTATGATCTCGTCTCTTATGGTTCTCAGACCGTCGCTTATCCACGCCCATTTCTGTTTTCCATGCAGCCTCAAGCAGGACACCCCAACAGCGACAAGGCAGACAAGTTGGGGCGGGTGATCTGCCTGTATGACAACGCAGGCGAGTCGTTTCAACCGGGAAAGGATGTCGTCAGCAGTCCTGTCACGCGCCACATGGCGCTGTCCCGCGCACTGTTTTTCGTCTTTGACCCAACACAGGATGTCCGGTTTCTCAATCTGATGAACAATGGGTCCATGGAAAATGACCCGTCCAGAAATGATGCGGGTCTAAAGCTGTCTCGTCAGGAGCCTATTCTACAGGAAGCTGCTGCCAGAATCCGGCGTTATGCCAAGTTGCGTCAATCAGACAAACACTCCCGCCCGCTATTCGTCATTCTGACGAAATACGACGCCTGGTCCCATTTGCTCGAAGAACTTGTTGGGGAAGAGAATCGTAGCGAGCCATGGAAACAGATCGGGTCGTTTAAAACTGGCGAAAGGATTCACGGGCTCGACATCGACCGGATCGAACGATACGCCAAATTTTCCCGGCATCTCATGCAGCGGGCCTGTCCCGACATCGTGGCTGCTGCAGAAAACTTTGCCAGCCATGTGACTTTTCTGCCAGCCAGTGCAGTTGGCTGGTGTACACATCGGGGCCGCACGGACGGTCAGCTCTATATACGACCTGCAGAAGCTCGGCCGTTCTGGGTCACGGTTCCCTTTCTCTATGCGCTGGCCCGTTGTCATCCGGGTCTGGTTCCCGTTCTCAAGCGTCAGGGAGCGACACCATGATTCAAGAGCTGCTTTACACCTCCGCCCCGAAGGGACTCAAGCCCGGTAGTCGGGGATTTTGTACCGTTCTGAGCACATCCGGAATGCCCGCCCCCGTCGCGACTGCACTGGAGTCTCTGAGCGGATACCGACCGATCTTCCCTCCGGGCGACCCGCAAGCGGACCAGAATCCAGTTGTGTATTCGCATTATCAGATGTCCCTGAATGGACGTCGCAGCCATGTCCTGTCGCGGATCGCCGATTATGGACTGGATTACTCACAGCGGTCGAACAAACTGGCTCACCATCTCGTGCTTGAACCATCGGAACGCCCCTCCGCTGGCCCGGCATGGGTTCTGGCACATTCGGGAATGATGCGGGAAAGCTGGGATGGAGAGTTGAAGATCATCTCCGGAGAGCGAAAGGTTCCGGATGGTCCTGTCTCGCTCCGGCCCTGTAATGCCTGGAAAGAGTTGGCGGGCGATGCTGGATGGGCGGGGGTGCTGGCAGAGACATTTTTGAAACAGCCTGACCAGCCGGCGTTCATCATCTTCTCCCCCGGCATGAATCTGCTGCCCCTGATGGAGGAAGCGATCTCCCTCCTCCCGGCAAATCGCCGATGGGATGCCACGTTCAGCACATATTTCACCAAAGTCCCCAGCGGAGTCACCTGCAACTGGCGCTGCCTGCTTGCAGATTCGCCAGAAGCAAAAGAATCCCGCCGCTATGTGCATGCTCTGAGAATCGACCTGACGAAACCACTCCCCCCCGCCACCGGCGGAGAACTGGTTGAAGTTGCCCGGACTGGGCGTCGCCCCGCCCCGTCAGTTGCGAATCCATCTCCACAATCACATCCAGCAGAGATCAATGCCGATTCTTCAGAAACCTACTCGATCGCCGGAGGCCAGTCTCCACCGTCACTGGGAAAGGGGAGGTATCCGCTTCCGCCCGCAGGAAAACGTATCAGCCCATATCCAGTTGGTTATGGAGATGACGGCAGCGGATCGTCCTCTGGAAGCTGGATGAAATGGATCGTTTCAATTGTTGTCCTCGCTCTCATTGGCTCGGGGACCATTGCGTTGATGAAGACGAAAAAACTTCCAGAACCGAAGAGCGAAAAGGTCGCAAGCCCAGCACCTCCTGAACCCCCTGTCGCAGCTGAACCGCCACCCCCTGAGCCGGTTCCGGAATTAAAAAAGATCACTGTTCAACTGGATCGAGAAGAACTCCCAGAAAACGAACCTCCGGGAACGCCTGTGGGAACGTTTTCATTCAGCCCTCAAATGCCGGAGTCTCCCGTTCCTAATTTGGTTCTGATAACTGGACAGGACGACTTCGAAGTCAGAAATGAAGACGGCGTTTATAAGCTTTATGCAAAACGAAGCTTCGACTACGAAGATCAGCGCCTCGCAGACCGCCATCATGTCATCAAATTAGAGACGAAAGTTTCAGGAGAATGGGTCAAGGAAGGGACCCAGACGTTTGAAATTCAGATTACAGACGTTCCAGAAAAACCGACCAAAATTGAACTGTCTGGGAGCAAGATTAGCGCTGGAGCTCCCGATGAAACAACAATTGGCGTACTTAGCAGTGAAGGACCTGATTCTGGAGATATTGAAGGTGACGCCTTCATGTACGAAGTTGTAGAAGGAATGGATTTGTTTAAGGTTGAAGAAGTCAAAGGTAAGTGGGAGCTAAAAAAAACAAAGAAGGATTTTCCGTCAGAAAAGTCGTCGGTTTCAGTGAAGATTAAGTCTTTAAAGAAGCAGAACCCTGAATTATTTCTTGTTCAAGAATTTGAAATTGAAGTTCAACGCCCTGTGTATTCGCAACATCACTGGATCCCTCTAGGGAAACAGAAATCGGAAAATGAAAATTTACCCACTTCAGGCGGAAGTAAAACTCCCGGTTTTGGGGATCTCCTTACTGGCACGACGCATTTCGAGATCCCTCAGAATCTCCCTGGAGATTTTGACCAAATTAAAATTTGGATACCGACTTCGGAGACTAACTTTAAGTCGGAAGACGGCCGTGTCTGGATGTCGATAACCTCTGGTATGAATGAAGATTGGGAAGAATGTTTGGTTGCGGAAATTACACGCAACCCTGATAGGCAACCAAAATTGTCGTTGCAGGCGAAACCGGCAATTAGTTACAGTGATCTTGGTCGATTTGTTGTATCTGTTGAGTCACGGTCTCGCGATAGGTGTGACATCTTCCTGCATGGCAAGGGAAAGAAAGATGGAACTGGCAATTCAGTTCGCATCCCAATCGTTTGGCCGCAACGTTTCGATAAATGGAAGCTTCGACTGGACACATTAGTTTTTTCGACAAGTAAAAAGAACTTGGCGAAAACAGGAAGTCTCGATTTCAATCCTGGCGAACGCCACCTGTCATACGAGATGAAAGTGAAATGTGTCGATATTCTCGATCGAGAATGGCTCGATCGAGAATGGCCCAAAGAATCTCTTTCCGATGCAAGCAAAGAGATTTGGAATACAGATGTGAATTTAGAGGTCCGTGTTACTGGAGCGACGAGTGATCAAGGGCAATTTTCCTTGGTCGAAGCGCAGGTGATTGTCGATCAAAATGACTTTGAGAAGTCACTGAAGGAGCATATTAAAGGGGAGATCGACAAAGCAGTGTTAGCTCAACCTTCTGGAGTTGCAGCGCCGACGCAAAGGCAGGTAGAAAACTTAAATGTTGCAACGAAAGAATTTGCCGAAGAGGCTGATAGATGGTATGAAAGTGTCCAAAAATATCGGCAGAATGAGGAAACGGCACGAAATAAAATTGTTCATCCTCCCAAAGATCCTGACGAGGAGAAAAGAAGGAAACAGCATGATGACAACGTCAAAAGTGCGAATGATCAGCTAAAACGGCTTTCGTCAATCATCGAGTACTGCAAAATTGCACAGGCCGTCTCTTCTAAACTTAGGGAGGCAAAGCTTGAGGAGATCCAGATCTCGCAGAAATGCACAAACAGGAAAGAAGAAAAGTACATGCCAATCATCGTTTATCGTCAATTGGATAGGGTCAAGTAATTGACGTGGGCAGCATAAGTAGAGGCTTGTGAAACAATGTCCGAATATCAGCAGATCGTTGATGAAATCCGGTTCGCGTTGCAGTCGGAGGACTGCGAATTGACGGAGGAATTGCGGGCCGCAGCGCTGGGGTATGCGCAGGCTTGCCGTGAGGTGAATCAGCGGCTGCGGAAGATTGGGACGTATCTCGATTCGGGGCTGCGATCGGAAGCGATTCAGCTGGCGGAAGGTCCGCCAAGTATCGACGAAGTCGTCGGGATACTGATGTTTCCTGAGCTGGATGCGTGGGCTGACGTCGTCGCCATTTATGATCTTCCTCGCCATGAACCACTGAATCAGGATGTCATCAGTCGGCTTCAGGAAGCTCAGGTGATTGAGCTTCCGTTACAGCACCTGCTTTCCCGTCATCGCCTTCTGGCACTGCATCGTGCCCCGTTAAAGATGAGGCTCGATGTCCTGCGAGAACTGAAAGCGGCCGATCCGGAGACGACAGCTTGGGAAGAGGATGTTCGTCTGTTCGAGAATGCGCGCTTACAGGAGATTGCCGAGGAAGTTCGTGCCGCCCGGCAGAAAGGAGATCTTGCCCAGTTAAAACGGTTGCAGGAAGAGGTTTCTGAGAAAAACTGGCTTGAGGTCCCGCCAGCCAAGGTGATCCACTCCATCCGCGCTGCGGCCGGAGAGTTGACCCGGATCAGCGCTCAGCGGCAACTTGAGGAGCTCCTTCCGCAACTGGAAGCTGCGTTTTCAGAACTGGATTTTCCACGTGCGCGGGAACTTGCGAAGCGATGGAATGAGGCATTGAGTCGCGCGGGGACAAAAGAAAATACTTCGCTTACAAATCAGGTGGCCCCGATTCTGGGCTGGATTCAGGATGAAGAGGCCCGAGAGGCTGTTCAGCGGCAGTATCAGCAGTTGACTGCGCAGTTGGAGCATGCCCTGGATCAGTCATTGGACATTGAAGAACTCGATCGGTTGGTTCATGAAATCTTGCGGCTGGATCGGGAAGTTCCCGAGTTGCTCGCCATTCGATATGCAAACCGGCGGGAGGCGATTCAGATCAGCCAGACGAGGGCTCATCGCCTGCAATTAGGAAGCGCTTTAGCGGTAGTGGTCGGGATTGGCATCGGAATCGGGTTTCTCGTGCGGCATCAGTTGAACGCGAACGAAGCCGAGCGGGTCGCCAGTCAGGTGGAAAAGCTGATTGAGGATCGTCAGTTCGACCAAGCCCAAGCGATGCTTGCAAAGCGGAATGATGTGACGAAATGGGACCGGCTCGCGGAGTTGCAGGCTCGAATCGATACGGAACTGAATAAAGAAAAGGAGCGGCAGGCTCTGTTTGAAGCCTCATTGTCGAAGGCCAGGAATGCGACTTCGCATTCAGAAGCAATGGACGCGTTGGCGCAGGCTCGGTCACATGCTGTAACCCCGCAGGAAAAGCTTGCTGTTAGTGAAATTCAGCGAGACCGGGAGAGACAGCATGATGAGATGATTGCTGCGCGGGAAGCTGCGGTTGGCAATTCGATTCTGGAGGTCAGTGAGGAACTTTCTCAACTGGATCAGGCCATGGGAAGCGCATCAGGAGACGAAAAAACGGCTCATGCTCTGGTGCAGTTGGCTTCACGCATTGGAGAGCTTCAAAAGGAAACGCAAGGGCTTCGGCCAGAGTATGCCAGCCAGGTTCAGCTGCTCGCAGCCCGTCGAAAGGAACTGGAAGATCTTCGGAATCAGCGCCTGCTGTATCAGCAGCGGATCGCCGAGTTGACTCTGTGTTCCAAGATTCTCGTTGGTGCAAGGAATTCGAACGATGCTATCGATCGTTTTCGTGCCGCTCTGATCGCCTATGCCGACTCAATTCCGCAGGAGCAAGCGGCGGAGATGTATCGGAGACGGGCGGGAGAAGATCTGTACTGGAAGTCCGCGATGCGCTGGGCCAACCAGATGAATCAGTGGAAAGAGGTCTGGCCCCAGGATTTGGCGGAGATCTCCGAGAGAATGGCCTGGTGCAAAACATTTATTGCAGACAATCCCACAGCCCCCGATGCTGCTCTGGCCAAGAAATATGTCGAGCAACTTGAATCGATAACAGCGATTACCGGACACATTGATGGTTCCGGGACGGGACTACAGGCCCGTCTGGAGCGGATTTTTTCCATTCCGCTGGTGGAAAAATCGTGGTGCCTGAAAGTCCGGGATGGCCGGATTTTCTATAGTCCGCACCAGACCCCTATTACGGCGACCGGGTTTCACAATTTTAAATTTTTCATTGGATACGGACTCGACGATCTGGATACCCAGAAGGGGATTCAGGCTTCAGATTTTGTTTCTCGCGAGCCTTCTCCCTCCCCCAGCCAGTTGATTGCGAAATACGTCAAGTCGCGACTGTCGTCACTGAAGGCGGAAGAATGGAATTCGTTCTGCCTGGAACTCTCAACAAGGATTCTCAACGAAGAGGAGTTGAATCCGTTTCTGAAGCTCGATCTGCTGAAACGATGTCTGGAGTTGTCATCAAACGGAGATATCTTTCTCAAGGATCAGCTCAGCCCCCATCTGAAATTGCTGCAGGGGGCATCGATTAACCCACTGGCTCGCTGGATGAATCCTGATGACGTGGAAGGAAAAAGGGCCTCTGATGATGCCCGGGAGATCCTGACCCGTTTTCAGAGACTGAAAGATCTGGAGACCGTCTGGAAAGATGCGGAGCGGCAGCGGGATGTATTTACAAATTCCATGCGGCGGACTGTCGCAATGGTTGGCTGGCTGCAGGTTGGAGAAGAATGGACGTTTCATATTGAAGGGGACGATCAGCTGCCGGCAAGTGATCTCTTTGTGATCTATGTTCCGAGCGAAGGCAAAGCTGGGGAATGGCGAACGGTGGGGCAGTTCGTTAATGGACGAGCGCGATTGAAACCCGGGGCACAGGAGTTTCTGGCTGCGGGACGCCCCTTGTTTGCCCTTCCCGTCCCCGGCGAGGCCACGGTCATTAACGTGTCATCCCCTTCTTCACGTACCCAGGATTCACAAAGCAGTCGCTGAGCAGATCATGACGGACATCAATACGACAAAGCACTACGTTCGAATCAGCGGAAAAATACTTGGCCCTTTTGACGTGACCCAGTTGAGATCGTTGAAAGACCGCGGACGGCTGCGTCCCGAGCATGAGGTGTCGCTGAATCGACAGAACTGGATGCCGGCATCGCAGCTTTCAGGGCTTTTCAGTGAAGCATCGGCTCAGAAGTCGCCATTCACTTCCGAAATGGTTGACCAGTCCCAACAGCCAACTCAAGCCGTGGAATGGTATTATGCCACTGGCGAGGAGCAGCAGGGGCCTGTGTCGTACAAGCAGCTCAAGAAGCTCGTGGCTCAGGGGCTTCTGACAGGCGATGATCTGATCTGGCATTCGGGGCTTGATGAATGGATTCCCGTACGGAATCAGCCTGGCCTGATTTCAAAGAATTCGCTACGAACAGTTTCTGCTCGAAACAAGCATGGTTCGGGAGAATCCGCCGCCGATTCGCAGACTCTGTTATGGAGCGCATTGCTGCGACAGTTGCGGGAAGCGATGACCGTGGCTCAATTGCGAAAATTCCTTAACTCGCTCGTGTCGATTGGAGGTGGGGCGATGCTGATCGCTATCGCCTTAATCTTCGTTTATTCTCTTACTCTTGCAATCAGGACGAATACAATTTGGCCGGCAATAACCGGAATTGGAATGATGCTGTTTGCATCCGCGTTAAGATTTGCAGGATTGCATTCTCTGCAAGCGGGGGAGGATCTGATTTTCACTTCACCGCAGCAGTTCAGTTCATTGTCGTTCGTTAAAATTATTGCAGTTCTTCTGCTGACAATTGGAGTTATCTTCTCGTCCTTTTTGTTTATTGGCTCAATTGAACTGGCCGAAGTTGCGGAAAAAATTCCTTTGATGATGGCAGCCAGCGGGCTTCTATTCGTTTTTGTGATAGGGGCTTCCTTTATTCTGCAACCCGAGGGAATGAATATCTCGCTTACTCGAGGAAGCCGAGCTGGTAATGAAGGAATTGCAATCCTTTCATTTGTGATGAAATTGCTGATGAGATTAAATACCTTCGTGTTTGTCTCCAGTGCTATCCTGGCGTGTGCCAGTTACGGATCCGCAGCGTATCTGGTCGCGTTCGAGAGAGAAAATCCAACCCTGGTTGGAGATTTGATTCTCGATCCATTGTTGATTTCGCTGACAAGCTCGGGCGCAATTAGTCTTATTACTGCTGGAATTGCGCCTCTAACCGCTTACGTTCTGTTCGCGATGATGAGTATCGTTATTGATATTTGTCAGTCAGTCTTACAGCTCCCGACATCGTCGTCCATCGTGATGGCAGAACAATCTAGGCGACTTGGAGACGGAAGCAACGATGAGTGAGAGTCGATTTTTCTTGAAAACCGGGAGCAAAGTTCTGGGGCCTCTGAGCGCGGCCCAGATTGAGTCGTTGCAATTACGAGGACGTCTGAAATCTGAATATGTGATTTCGACGGATAAGAAAGCGTGGAAGCCAATAGATGACTTCTTTACGGGGAATACATCTCACTCATCTTCAATTCCGCTCACCCCTGTCGATGAGGAATGGTACTACGCTGAAGATCAGCGGCGAATCGGCCCCTTGTCTCATGCTGAAATTCTGGAGTTGATCCGGAAGGGGCGACTGCGACAGGACAGTCTCGTCTGGAAAGACGGTTTCGAGAAATGGCTTTCGATAGAGGATGTCCCTGAGCTGAACGCCCACATTTCTCATGTCTCTGCTCTTGCTCAATCCGTATTGGTTCCCGGGCCACTTCCACGGATCTGTCTGAAATGTGGAACTCATGATCTCATAGGAGCGAATTTCTGTCCACGATGTGGAAATCGATATGAGCAATCGCAGAACCATATTGTATTGGAACCGTCCGTCCGTCAGGGAGACCGCAAGGATCGTCTTGTTGCAGCGTTGTTGGCTTTATTTCTCGGCGGACTGGGGATTCACCACTTCTATTTAGGTAATACGCTGCTGGGAATTATTTACCTGTTGTTTTGCTGGACGTTAATTCCGTTCTTGATTTCGTTCATTGAGGGGATTGTCTTTCTTTGCACCAGCAATGCAGCCTTTGATGCCCAATACAATTCACTTCCGGGAAGCTGAGATCCTATGAACCAGATGCGTTTGCCGAATGGTTTGTCCCGGTTGTCCTGGTATCAATGTGATCCAGAACAACGTCTCCATTTTCGTGGAGGTCGATTTACACGCGTCAACAATTTCTGCTCATTTGTTATGGCGATCATTTTCAGCGGTTTGTTCTATGCCGCTCTAATTCCTTTGCAGGGTTTTTATTTTGCTGAAACATTCACGCAGCGAGGCTTTGTGCCGTATGCAATTGTCTTTTTTTTCTTCTGGTCGATCGCCATTCTCATGCTGAAATCGGGAAAGCTGAGTCTGCAACGCAAAGCGCTCCGTCTTCCAATTCTTCCGGAAAATCCCGAGTTCGTCTTGTCGTCGGCGACGGTGGCCGAAGTAACCCGATTGATTCATCAGGCGGTCGACGATCCACAGCAGTTCATCCTTCTGAACCGAATCGAGATCGCCTTGGCGAATTTAAAGAACCTGGGGCGAGTGGCAGATCTCGATGAAATTTTGCGATCCCAAGGTGAACAGGACGAATCAACCGTCGAGACCAGCTACTCAATCATTAGCGGGTTTGTCTGGGCCATTCCAGTTCTCGGCTTCATCGGAACTGTGGAGGGGCTGTCGCGTTCCATCGGTGGATTTGGACAGGTGCTCTCCTCGACAGAACAGCTTTCTGAAATCAAGACGTCGCTTCAACACGTGACATCGGGCCTGTCGATCGCATTCGAGACGACACTTCAGGGGCTGCTGGCTGCCCTTATTGTACAGCTCCTTCTGATGCAGATCAAAAAACGTGAAGAAGAATTTCTCGATGACTGTGCCGAGTTCTGCGTCAGAAATGTGGTGGGACGTCTTCGTGTCACTCCATACGAAATGATGGCAAGCGAATGAGCCGGCGTTCACGACAATCTGCTCCGACGATCACCCTGTTTTCTTTTCAGGACATCATCATGTCCACCAGTGGGATCATGATCATGATTGTTCTGATTCTCTGCCTGGAGTTAATCGAAAGTCAGGAGATTTCAGCGAGCCCGGCGATAACACCTGCTGTATCGCTGGAAGATACGATCTCTCAGCTGCAACACGAAATTAATGAGCTAGAACGTAAAAACGCAGAGATCAATTCGTTGATTCAGTCGGCTGCACAAATGACTGCGTCTGAGTTGGATGAACAAATTGAAAATCTCCAAACGGTTAATCGATTACTCAATTTGGATCTGGAAGGGCTTCAGGCGAAGTGGAGGGAGATCGAAGATCACCAGTCGGACCGAAAAATGCGACGTGATGAATTGGCAGAGTTGCAGCAGCAGATTATAGCTGGTCAACGCGACGTCGATCGTATGACTCAAGAACTGGAAATTGAAGCGCGCGAAAATCGCCCTATTTTTTCGTTACCGCGTGGAGAAAACCGTGACGGTTGGATTGTTGACATTTCTGCTTCTTTAATACAGGTCGCCCCAATAGGTCGGGCAGAGAGGCCTGTTGTGTTTACTTCTGATGGAAAGAGCCGCTTTTTTGCTCGATCACCGCAACAGGCTTTTCTGGAATGGTCCAAGCAAAAAGGGACGGACACCTATTTCTTTTTGTTTGTACGTCCTGATGGAGTCGACGCGCTTCAGGAAGTTACCGAAGATTTTAATAAGAGAGATGTTTCCTACGGATTCGATTTGGCAGATTCCGGGCAGGTATTGTTGCATCCAATCCGGGGAGCGGCCGAATGACAAGGCGAAATGGAATCCCGGCGGATAGCCTGGAACTTCTTCTGGACACCATCTGCAATACTTTTGGCGGGATCATTTTTATTGCCTTGCTTGTTGTGGTCCTGTTGATGATCAGTGGGAAACGGGAGGATCCACGTAGTTTGACGAGAGATGTTGTTAACGCTGCTGATGCGAAGGATCAGCTCGAGTCGCTTCTACGGTTGAAGGATCGCCTGGAGTCGAGTCTGGAAAAACAGAGTCGGGTGGTCTCGACATTAACACAGGAAGATCGTTCTCAGAATCTGGCCACTTACCAGTATGAGTTGGCACGCAATTCCCAGCTGGAAGCAGAGATTTCCGTCCTGAAAGAGCAGATCGGACAGTCTCAGAAGGAGGATGAAGAGATTGCCAGAAGAATGAAGGAGTTGCGCTCTAAACAGGCGACAATCGAAGAGCAGTCAACTCAATTGCAGCAGTCATTAGCTCAACAGAAATCAGCGCGACGAAAGACGCTTCGGATGCCCGTTGTCCGATCCGCTGGACAGAAGCAGGAGATCACTGTCGTAATCCAGTTCAATCGGCTTTATTTCTGGCACCGGTATTCACCAGATGGCAATAAGGAGGGGCTAAATTGGGATGACTTTCTAGTGCTATCGGAGAATGCAGAGGGAGTCGTTACCTCGCCGAATCCCAATTGTGGTCTTCCAGTTGAAGGGACGAGTGAATCTCAACTGCAAATGGTTCAGTCATTGAAGCGGTTTCGACCGTCCAACTCCTATCTGGCAATCGTCGTTCGCCCCGATTCGTACGGTTCATTTCAGCATTTTCGCAATGCAGCCGTTGCGTCGGGATTTGAATATCGTTTGATCCCGGCAACATCGGAGGATCGGTTTGTCGATCGAGGAGGCAAAGGCGGGTTTGTCCAGTAATCCCAAACTGATCATCGAGAGCTACGGCGTGAGAACGTGTTTGAACATTAACATTTCATTCTTGCAAGTCGTTTGCTCATGACGTTCATCATGGCGATGTACGTGACCGCTTCGCAGCACTCTGGGGTTCGTTCATCGTCGCGGGCATATCGCCGATATCTTGCCAGCCAGGCGAAGGTCTGTTCCATAATCCACCGCTTGGGCAATACGACAAACTTTTAGATTCCCACTGCGCGCAGTACCACTGGCAAGATCCAGCCGAACGTTTGCTGGACCCAATCTGGCTGTTCCTTTCGGCCCTACGCTGAGTCGGCAAACAGCACCTTCAGACGTAGACAAGTACGCGGAAGTTTCATCAGCAGAAAGCAGGCTCCGTCTTGGTCCTGCCAGTCGGCTCCGTGTACAACGACAGCCACAATTAGCCCCAGTGTGTCGACGGCAATAGGCCGCTTGCGTTCTGTGATTTGCCTGGCTCCATCGTATCCACGCTCGACTTCCACTTCTGCTGTCCGCATCGACTGTCTGTCGAGGATGGCCACGCTAGGGAGTTTCTTTTTCGCTGAGGCCAGACGGAGCTGCTGCCGCAAATGTCGATGAATCTCCTCCCAGACACCACATCGAACCCAGTTTCGAAAATGCCATACACGGTGCTCCCGCAAGGGAAGTCCCCGGGCAACATCTGCAATTGGCAGCCGGTTCAGGAAGCGTACAAGATGGCGTCGCGAATCCACCCCCGATCGATGCGGGGACGCCCTCGCCGAGACGGCTTGGGAAGGTATCAGTGAATCAATTGCCGTTGCTCATCCGAGAGATGGCTGAAATAACTTGTCCAAAACACGGCTGCGGCTCCGTCCTTGGATTGCCAAGATCTTCACAAGGGAGCCGTAGCCGTTTTCGACATTCAACGGAATTTCAAAACACGTTCTTAGATCGCTCCGCCTTGGAAGCGGAGTGAATCTATTAGTCAGCGTCGGGCTCGATGAACAAATGAGGGAGTGCGATCGTAGAGCCGTTGGTATAATAATCCTGAAACTCCTTGCGGTAACGGAGTGGTGTTACTCCGGTCATTTTCTTAAAGCGTTTGACGAAAAAACTGTGATCATAGAATCCGCAGCGATGGGCAATGGAAGCGATCGACTCGCGAGTATGTTTTACTGCATGGATCGCATGATACATACGAACTCGTTCTAAAAAATCATGAGCAGTGATTTTCATGCGTTGTTTGAAAATCCGCATAAAATGACTCTCTGACAACCCGCAAAGGTCTGCCATTTCGGCGATTGTCAACTTTCGGTCGAAATTCTTCGTGATATGGTTAATCGCAGGCAGCAGGACGTTCAGATCAGCATTTTCTCCCATCATCTTGTCATAGAGAGAGTTGATCGTAATCAGCCCAATGATCTTTCCGGTTCCATCGTGTAGAGGAAACTTGCTCGAAAACGACCATATTGGAGGGCCGTCAAAAAAAGTGGTCACATGCACTTCATTGATGAGAGTTCGGCCATCACGCAGCACGAGAAGATCGTTTTGACGGAAAGATTCAGCAATAATCGCAGGAAAGAGATCAAAGTCCGTCTTGCCAATGACTTCCTCCCCCGGACGGAGATAAATGGCCTCACGCAAGCCGTGACTCATATAGACATAGCGGGACTCATGGTTTTTTATCATGAACATCGCCCCGGGGAGGCGGTCAAGTGCGTCAAGAATTTCCTTTACCTGAGGTGCGGCACGGAAGAAATCGTCCTGGAATTCATAAACGTTCATCACAGAAGATTACCATAGATTACGAAACCTGGTCAAAGCGGTAGCGTCAAAGTACAGAGGGGCCCAAAGCGTTATTGCTCTGAGGAATCAACTGCACGAGTCGATCGCTGACCCACCAATCGCGAGGCGTGCGTTGGGTTTTGATTATATCACAGCTTACCTGAGAATAACGCTGACTTTCCAACGATACGAACATCGACCGGAAACCGGTGAATCCCCCAACGCAGATCCGTGCAGCCTACAAATATTTACTGGTAAGTGCAGGACTCTTATCGATGCCATTAGCCGCCAGATCGTCCAACTTATCTCTGTCGAGTTTTTCGAAACAGATTCGTGTAGGAGTTTTCTGATCACGCCGAGCCACGACCACCTATTTATGATCGTAACTCGATTTTGAAACTTTCGACTTGACATGCCGGGCTTAATCTCTAG
>CALLWY010000096.1 GCA_938015865.1 uncultured Planctomicrobium sp. | reverse complement strand
CGGACGGCTCTGCCTACTGGCACGAAGGCTTGTCGAGCGGGGTGTCCGCTTTATTCAGCTCTATCACGGGGCGGGGAGCCGCTGGGATGCCCACAACAATATCGAGTCGAACCACAGCCAGCTGTGTGCCGCACAGGACCAACCGGTGGCAGCGTTGTTGAAGGACTTGAAGCAGCGCGGCTTGCTTGACCAGACACTTGTCGTCTGGGGTGGAGAGTTCGGTCGAACCCCAATGTCAGAGCAGGGGAATGGTCGCGACCACAACCCGACGGGATTCACCATGTGGATGGCAGGAGGGGGCGTCAAGGGAGGTCAAACCATCGGGCGAACGGATGATCTCGGACTTCGTGCAGTTGAAGATCGTCTGCATGTCCATGACATCCATGCAAGCATCCTGCACTTGCTCGGACTCGACAACATGACCCTGACTTATTTCTACAAGGGGAGGCCGGAACGCCCCACAATCAACGAAGGGACATTCTGCAAAAAACTCGTGACGGGATAACTCCCCCTTCCAATTCGATTTCCATCGGAGAAGGGGGCGAATCGATCTACCACTTGAAACAGGTTAGTGTGCTCCCCCGGAGCCATTCGGCATCGCAGCCTGGAACCGACAGCCATCCGTTCCGAGAATCTCTTGCAGTTCCTGTTTCAACTCCGGTCGGGCAGCAACCTGAATAGAAGTCGAAAGAATCGCGCGCAGCCGCCCGGCCCCCGAACCGGTGGACCGAACTCCCCCTTCCTTTGTCGCTGCCCCAGCGTCTGAAGCCCCCTGTTCCGGTTCAGGATCGATGGTATCGACGACCACTACAAGCGGAGTCCGCCCCGGATAGCGACTGGCCACCTCGCGTGCCCGTTTCATTTCATCTTCGGTATGAAACCCTCTCTTGAAAAAGAGGACGATCTGCCGGGTAAACTCTTTCTCCGCGTCGGCCAACGTCAGAAGCTTGTTCACAATAATATTAGGTTCGCGACCGCGAAGGTCGACGCGGCCTTTCACAATCACAATGGCATCCTGCCGAACCTTCTCGCCATCATTCGCATAATCGTCCGGCCACATAATACACCGGACAACCCCGGACGCATCTTCAAGGTCGAAATTGACATATTTGCTGTTTCCGTTCCGGGATGGATTTTTGGTTGTGGCCCTCTTGATCGATGAGATCATCCCCCCCAGCAAGACCTCTTTTCCATCCTCCAGGTTCCGCAAGTCCTTAACCCGATGTTGCGTGAACGCCGCGATCTGATCTGCGTACTCAGTTAGAGGATGCGACGTCAGATAGAAGCCGAAGACTTCCTTTTCCGCTGCCAGTTTCTGGCTGTGGGTCCAGTCATCGGCAGGAGGCATTGCAATATCCGTCGTGGAATCATCGGATGAGGTCGATGGCCCATCGCCGAAGAGCGACTTCTGACCGCGGGCTTTATCCCGCTGTCGCGCTGCCGCACCCTGAACAGCCCGGTCGATCACGAGAAGATGCTGTGCCCGGTTCGGCCCGAAGCTGTCCAGTGCCCCCGCTTTCACCAGCGTTTCCAGTACCGCCTTGGTGAGAAGTTTCGGATCGACTCGCTCACACAGATCGAAGATATTCTTATAAGGTCCGTTTGCCTGACGCTCGTCAACGATGGCCTGAACGACACTCAGACCGACCCCCTTAATCGCTCCCAGACCAAAGGAGAGGCGCCCCTTCACCCGGGATTGAGTCTGATCTGATCCTGAAGAGTCGTCGGAGGAATCGCTCCCTTTTTTCTTCTTCGATCCCTTCGTCGCTTTTGTGGCCTCTTCTTCTGCCGAAGCCGCCTCATCCGTGAGCACAGTGAATTCCACTTCACTCACATTGATGTCTGGCGGAAGGACCTCAATCCCCATCCGACGACAATCGTCCGTATGCTCAAAAATCCGGTCGCTCGATTCCATCCCGCAGGAGAGAAGAGCCGCCATAAATTCAACCGGATAATGTGCCTTCAGGTAGGCCGTCTGATAAGCAATCGCACCATATGCGGTTGAGTGGGATTTATTAAATCCGTAACCTGCGAATTTCTCGATCAGGTCCCAAATCCCTTGCGCTTGCTCTTTGGGCATTCCGTGAGTCTGGGCACCTTCCACGAACTGCTCACGGTACCCCGCCATCACCTCGTGGTTTTTCTTCGAGATGGCCTTGATGCACTTGTAGGAACTGGCAAGTTCGATCCCCCCCAACCGGTTGAGAATCCGCATCACCTGTTCCTGATAGACCATCACCCCGTAGGTCTCTTCAAGAACCTCGTCAACAATGGGATGGACCTTTGGAATCGGCTCGCGTCCGTGCTTCACGTTCACGTACGTCATCACCATTCCCCCTTCCAGGGGGCCGGGACGATACAGCGCGGATGTCGCGATGATGTCGGCAAACTTGTCCGGCTTCATCTTCGTCAGCAGGTCACGCATCCCGCCGGATTCCAGCTGAAAGATCCCTTTTGTTTCCCCACGCTGGAGCAGGGCAAACGTCTCTTCATCATCAAGAGGAAGGTCTTTGGGAATAATCTCGACTCCGCGGTGCTTCTTAACATTAATCACCGCTTTATCGAGAATGGACAGATTCCGGAGCCCCAGAAAGTCCATCTTCAGAAGACCCGCCTTTTCGACGTCGGTCCACTGGGTCAGGATATCGTCCTTCCCGGTGATCTTCTGAAGCGGGATGTATTCATCCAGTGGACGGTCTGCGATCACCACACCGGCCGCATGGGTCCCCGCAGACTTGGCCAGACCCTCAAGAGCCATCGCGAAATCGACCAGCTCTTTGACCTGAGGGTCCCCTTCATAGGCTTCGTTGAGTTCCGGACTTTCCTTGAGTGCATCCTTCAGTTTGATGTTCAAGGTGTCGGGAATCATCTTCGCGATTTCATCCGCACGCTTTAGAGGGATCGAAAGAGCCCTAGCCACGTCGCGAATCGCGGCCTTGGCCTTCAGCGTTCCAAACGTCCCAATCTGGGCGACGTTCTCATGCCCGTATTTTTCCTTGACGTAGTTGATCACCCACTCCCGCCGGTCCCGGCAGAAGTCCATATCAATATCGGGTGCCTCCGATCGACTGGGGTCCAGAAATCGCTCGAAGAGGAGGTCGTACTTGATCGGACAAATGTCCGAAATTCCCAACAGATAGGCCACAATGGCCCCACACGCCGATCCACGAGCAGTGCAGGGGATCCCCTTCGAGCGAGCAAATCGGGCAAAGTCCCAGACAATCAGGAAGTAACTCGAGTACCCCATCCGCTCAATAATGCCTAGCTCATACTCGAGCCGATCAATGTATTTCTGATCGGGATTCTCGCCGTAGCGCCACTTCAGCCCTTCGTAGGCCACCTCCCGAAGATACTGGACGTCAGTCTTTTGAGCGGGTGGGGTGAAGACCGGAAAATGTCGGGTCTTCAGATCCAGGTCAATGTCGCAGCGATCCGCGATTTCCTGAGATCGCGCCACCGCTTCGGCCTGATTCGGAAAAGCAGCGTACATCTGCTCGGGTGAACGGACAAACAGCTGATCCGTCCCGATTCGCATTCGCTTTTCGTCGCTGCGAAACGACTTCGTATTCACACACAACAGGACGTCATGCATCTCGGCATCGTCCTGACACAGATAGTGAGCATCATTTGTGGCAACCAGCGGCAGCCCCATTCGATTGGCCAGATCGATCGTTGCTTCCGCACACGACTGCTGAATCTCGACTCCGCCGTCCTGAATCTCCATGTAGAAGCGGTCGCCAAAGACCTTCATGTACCAGTCAATGAGTTGACGGGCCTTGTCATTTTCATCGGCAAGCAAGGCTCGTGAGAGTTCGCTGGATGCACACCCCGACAGGCAGATGATCCCCTCGCTGTGTGCTTCAAGAATTTCCTTGTCGATACGCGGCTTGTAGTAGAACCCTTCCAGAAAGGCCTTCGAAGAGAGCTTCATGAGATTCTTGAAGCCAGTCCGATTCATGGCCAGAAGAGTGAGATGATATGCAGCCTCTTTCAGCCGGCTGGCACTGCGATCAGTCCGGCTCCCCGGCGCAATGTACGCTTCGTACCCGAGGATCGGATTGACCCCCTCTTTCTTGCAGACCTGGTAAAACTCCAGACACCCGTACAAATTGCCGTGATCCGTGATCGCACAGGCATTCATCCCCAGCTTTTTGACCTGCTTGACCAGATCCGGCACCTTGTTGGCCCCATCCAGCAGCGAGTAATGCGTATGGCAATGCAGATGAGCAAACGGACGCACAACTGGATTTTCCGGAGTCGTTCCGGCAGGGGATGCAGCGATCATCAGGCTCTCCGTAGCGGCAAAGCACTTTGAGGAAAAACGCAGGCCACACTCAGAAAGAGGTGGCCCGACGGGAGAAGCCTGATTCTAGCACGGCCGGTCCCCGCGTTCATCTCTCCAGCGGAGGACCATAAGCACCGTTCAATTTGAGATGACCGAAACGACGACATAGGGCGTTTCATTCTGCCAATCCGGCCAGAAACGGCCCCCGGAATCGTGGCGAGCCTCAAAGTAATACTGGAAGTCGAATTGGGGATTGATCTCACCCGCAGGAATCACTCCCCGGTAAGTGTCGTCGTTTTCAGACTTGACGAGGGAAATCCGCTTCCAGGGAACGGTCTGGTTCAACGGCCGGAAATAGACACTCACCAGTTTCAGTGGAGTCTGACTGACGACGCGAACCCGAACGGGGAGGTCTTTCCCCGCAATGGCTGATCGGATTCGTTCATGCTGGAACTGAATTCTGGCAACCGGAATTTCTTCCCCCGGATATCGACGGAGGGAAGCCATTTCCTCCTCAGTCGGATCAGCCAATGACAGTCCATTCTTTTCGAGAAGCTCTCGAACGAAGTTCACATCAGCTTCGGTTTCCGAAAGCCGGTCCTTCCAGTGGCCGCTGTGAAGATGAAGCCTGTTCGGGAAATCGCTGTGATGTTCCTTTGTGTGGCCAAATACAAGGTGATCGGAATAATACCCATCCGTTTCCCGAACGATTTCCTGCCAGTGACCATGGGCCAGTTGAATGTGCTTCCAGGCAAGGCGGAGCCGTAACGGATCTTTCGTCAACCGAAAGAACTCAAGGTGAATTGCCGACTTCTTCTTCTCGGCGTGGTAACGTGCCAACTGGGCCAGGACATGGAGATCAACGAGAAGGGACCGAACTTCCGGATCCGTCTCACCCCGACGCTTGATTTCCAAACAGGAGGCCTGAATCGCATCAGCGAGCGCTTCAAGACGATGGCTCACCTGATAGGGTGTCCACTTGGCGTTCAGATTTCCCTGAATCGCATCTTCGACAAATGCGGAATGACCTGAAATCCAGTCTTCGGCCCGCCATTGCTGTCGACTTGGATATGGAGCGATGGCATAAAACTGGGAATAGTCACTAGGTTGAATGGCGCGGTAGGCATCCAGCGACATACAGGGCAACATCTCGGGCCAGAATCGCCAACTGTTCGCACTGAACAGTGTCGTGGCTGTCAACAGGGGAAGGACCTGACTGGCAGAGCGAAGAGCCGACTGGAGGCTCTCTCCCTGATCGTCGAATCGGTACGTGAACTCTCGATTCCAGACTTCCTGAGAGGTCTCGGGATGATAACCGAAACGCCCGAACGCCAGATAAAACGGCCAGTATCGCTGCTGCTCCCAGCGATACGGTTCAAGAGACGGATCCGTGCGAACGTGCCACTCCCCGGGCTCATTTCCGTAACCACGATATGACATCGGAGCAAAGACTTCGTAGCCCTCTCCTCCGACTTGAGTGCAGCTCTCCGCAAACCGGGCGGCATAGTCTGGGTCCGCCCATAATAATAGCCGGGACGATCCTACATTCCACAATCGGAACAGAACGCGATAATTACGCCCATGCTTTAACATACTTCCAAAGCCGTAACGGCTTGCCGAATACGCAGCATCCTGCCAGGTCGGATGATAAGGGAGTCCCTGATGCTCGCACCAGAATTTCGTCGAGACCGTGACATCAAGTCCCGCTTGCCGGGCCAGATCAATTGTCTTCTGATTAAGGCTCTTGTAACGCAGGTCGAGACTGACAGGGCGCCCGCATTCGGCGATTCCAGCGAAGACTGACCGATAGAACTCTTCCTGCTGATTCTCTGGAACTCCGCTTTCGAGATTCATTCGAAGCTGAACTCCATCAATTGCCGGGCAACTCTCCAGAAGCCGTTTGAGTCCAACCCGGCAATAATCTGCTCTTTTCTCTCCCTCCGGGAGACCAGTCACCGGGGAATCTCCAAAATCGAGCCCTTCCCGCACCTTCACCACGGGTAACTGGGTCCACAGGCCGAGAGTGAACCGGATGCCATGCTCCTTCGCAATTTCAGTAATTCTGCGGAAGTGATGCAGTCGACGCTCCCGGTCTTCTGGACGTGCTCCCGCGATCGTCACCTCGGGATATTCAGGGACTTCGAGCATCCACGCTGACGGTGGAATGAGATAATTTGAGTTATGCCCAAGAGTGAGTGAGAAGTGATTAAATCGGCTTTCGGCCAACATCCCGAAATACCAGTGCCAGTATTCCTCACTCTCATACCAGATTCGCTCAAGATCTTCATTAAACAATTGCTTCGTCACACTCCGAACCGCAACGTGGGGGGACTCCCGGCACTCTTTAATCCGATTCCAGATATCCGCTCCCTGCGGAGCGGTCCGAAGCGCTGCGGCAACCTCCAAAATGGCATACGCTGTCCCGCGATCATCCCGACCGGCAATTAACACCAGATTCTGTGATTGCAGAGAAATCTTAGCAATCAACAGGGACTCGGGCTGTTCTGGTACCGAACGCTGATGCTCAGTCAGAAGCGAATCTAAAACAGGATTTTCACCGGGGATGCCAATAACAAACTTCAGATTCTGCGTATCACTCAGATCAGAGTGAATTTCAGCATCCGCTTTGAAGTTCCGCAGAGCCTCCGTCAAAGTGGATATCGCATGCCTGACAGGCATCGAAACTGGCTCAGCAACCACCAGCTCAACAACCTGACTGGATTCTTCGCTCCCATAGCAGATCGACAATGAGCCGAACATCAGGAA
This sequence comes from uncultured Planctomicrobium sp., assembly GCA_938015865.1. GTDB lineage: Bacteria > Planctomycetota > Planctomycetia > Planctomycetales > Planctomycetaceae > Planctomicrobium. Next base: position 19,189 of record CALLWY010000096.1, on the reverse strand, counting down.
AACGAAGGTGATCAGGTGACATCGCATTTTCTGGATTACTCCACGTCAACAGTCATGGGGGCAACAAAAGCAGAACGCGTCAAAGGCTCAACAATTTCAGGAAAACGCACCGGGAACAGAAAGCCCCCCAGTTGAATCCCTGTGCTGAATCCCTTCGCGGTGGCGTCGCGGAAGGATTGGCATCGTTAGTTGACGATGCCAATCCTCATAAGGTCTATTCAACGGCGAGCTGAAAGACATTGCTTCTGGCATCATCGGCCACAACGACACGCCAGGGCGAATCGGCCTGACTGCGATATTTCTGAGGAATCTTTCCAAGCCGGGAATCCTCGTCCGGCATCACTCCGACGCCACCAGAAATAAACACAACATATTCACCGGGGGTGGCCCCGTCACCTTCCTCATAAGTCGATACTTTAAATTGACCATTTTCGCCAACTCGAGACCACGCATTTGTCAGCGTTGTATCGACCGGGACGAAGGATAGATTTAATCCAGAGACATCCATCGATTCGATTGTCAATGTTCCGGATGCAGGAACGACATTTTGTCGTTTTGGTTGATCACCGGATTTGCACCCCGTGAAGCATAACAACATCAGCAAAGTGATAAACGATGGCATGAATTGCCGGGACATCAAATTCTCTCCTGACCGGTGTGGAGCGATCGTTAAGTGAGCCAATAAGAGGTAAATGAAACTGAGCTCAGGATGTTCCTGAGATTAACGATGCACTAAAACTCACCGATCACTTCTCCACGAGCCCTCGCGCAGAGATTTTGCCAGGTCGTGAAATTCAGGCTCTCACTGAGAAATCGAACACTGCCATCTCCCAACAGGACCTGCGCACCACCTGAATGGCGGCTATTTGCACCCGGCCAGTTTCCATTCAGGCCGAAGCCCCCAAACACGACCGGTTCCCAGATATAACCTCCATTTGACGGTCGCGAACACCAGGTATCTGTTGTACTGGGACATCCAGCAGGACGAGAGTTTCTTCCCGGAGCTGGATTCCAGGTATCAAAGTGGTATCCGAACCCCCATCCGCGCGTGAATCCCTCCGGGTCCTGGACAAATCCTGTTTTACATCCATTGCAATTGTTGGACCCAGTCACGCTGGATTTCGTCACTTCTGCAACAAAAATGATATTCGAAAGGCCATCTGTGCAGTCGCGAATCTGGATCTTACCAAAGGCAGTAAAGATTCCTGACAGTCGGTCAATTGGCTTGTCGTCTCCGTTCGGACCTCCCGTCGCAATCCCGGCATAATTTGTCGGAGCGATTCCAAGAGTTCCGACCAGATAAGGCATTGTTGAAGGATCGACGTCTGTAGGACACTCAAAGATGGGCAAGCGAGTCCCAATGACTCCCGGAGTCGCGGATGTCTGCGTAAACCGCTGGTTAAACATCGGCAGGCTGAAATTATATTTACTGTAAAGTGGGGCCTGATCGACAAACGGAAGAATCATTGTCATCCATGAATGATTCAGATTGGCGGTGTAGATGTTTCTTGGGGGAAAGGCACGATGTGTATCGTGGTAGTTATGAAGCGCAAGTCCGATTTGCTTGAGTTGATTGCGGCATTGCGAACGACGGGCCGCCTCCCGGGCCTGCTGAACAGCAGGGAGGAGAAGCGCAATGAGAACCGCAATAATGGCAATCACCACCAGAAGCTCAATTAATGTGAATGCCCTGCGGTTTCGGAGCAATCTTGACGAATGGATCCTGTCATTGAGTGAAAACCACATATGAACACCCTCGATTTATTACCCAGATCCTCTGAAACGAAAGACTTAACAATTCAGAAACAGGAAAACGGTTACATCACCGAAGAATCAGACGGAGGAATTGAATTAAGATATGCTCCCTCTGTCTCTTCTGATGTTGCTTTCCTTAATGCAAAAACTTCATTAATAAGAATTTCGCAGGCACTTTGAATATGAAGTGCCATCAATCGCATGGACTCTTCCCGATCCTCTGCCAGAAGAGCAGCAATCAGGTCACGGTGCTCCTGAAGCGCCTGAACTTTCAGGCGAGGGATATCTCCCACAACGCCCCTCGCAATGCTGACGAGGTGGCTGATTCGATCGATTTCGTATGCCAGGTAACTCTGCCCACAGTGCTCGGCGATCAGACGATGGAGCTTACGGTCATATTGGACCGCCTCGTTTGAAGAATCCGGCGCCTCTGCAGACTCAAGCAGCCGTTGCGTATGGGCCTGCAGTAACATCAACTCGTCGACCGGTAGCTTCCCGCAAGCAAGACGCACAGCTTCCACTTCCAGAAGACTTCGAAGGCCGTAAACCTCTCGGATCTGTTTTGCCCCGAACGAACGGACAACGGCCCCTTTGTTGGGAAGAAGGGAGACTGCTCCGAAGGACGAGAGTTCCAGGAGTGCTTCCCGGGCGGGTGTGGCGCTGATGTTGAACTCTTTGGCAAGGCGTTGAACGATGAGCCGGTCACCTTCTTTCAACTGACCTCGAAAGATCGCTGTCAGCACCTGTCTGACAACGTCGAATCTCAATCCATTTGACCGGGCTGCATCAGTAAACATCCGTCGGCCCCTCCCCCAAACATTCACCCCTGCCGAGTGAAGCGAACCCCCGACGCGAAACAGCGAATGAAATATAATATATTATTTCTGAAAAGAACTGTACAGCAGTCTGCGAACGTTGTCAACAAAACATGAACACACAACGATCAGACAGCCCGCCGCCCACACCCGTGCTTCGCAGAGGGCACGTTTTTCAAGCTCAGGCGGTCGGTTTAGTTCGACATACGCGGAGTCGTCGATTGCGAGGAGCCCTGTTGGCTGCGGGCGAGAAGTTCGACAGGATGAAGGACCTCGATGTCGCTGCGGCCAGCTTCACGGAGCATGGCCTGAATCTGCAGGGAACACCCCGCATTGGCACAGACAACCGCCTGAGCGCCGGTTTTCAGGATGTTTGCCACCTTGCGTTTCCCCAGCCGATCCGCCATCTCCGGTTCGGTGAGATTGTAGGAGCCAGCAGCTCCGCAACAGATTTCCGACTCTTCCAGAGGCACCACTTCCAGTCCGGGAATTCCCGCGAGAAGTTCGCGAGGCTGGGAGCGAATCTTTTGCGCATGGCAAAGATGACACGCATCGTGGTACGTCACTTTCATGGGGACCGGATGCGTGGAGGGAGCAGCACCGAGCTTGACGAGAAATTCGTTGATGTCCTGAACCTTCTGAGAGAACTTTGAAAGACGTTCAATCGTCTGAGGATCGCCAGGACAAACCTCCTCGGCCATGTGCCCATAGTCTTTGAGCATTGAGCCACATCCCGCGACATTCACAATCACAGCATCAATTTCGCTGGACTGAAACGCTTTTACGTTGGCCAGTGCCAGTTTCACCGCCGGTTCGCCTGCTCCGGAGTGATAATGGATCGCCCCGCAGCACTGCTGCGTCTTCGGGACAATCACATCACAGCCATTTTGCTGGAGAACAGAGGCGGTGTCCCGGTTGACGTGGGGAAACATTGCATCTGCAACACACCCGGTAAAGAGAGCCACCGTCGCCCGTTTGGGTCCGATTGCCGGCAGAAACTCGGGAAGTTCCGGCCCTCGGGCCTTCAATCGAGGAAGCAGCCGTTGCATCCTCCGAAGCTTTTCCGGGAGCAGCCTGTTGAGTCCCAATGATTCCTGAATCCGGTCAATCCCCAGCTGTTGCATCAGGCGTGCAGGCCACAACGCCCACCGGAGGCGATTCGCATAGGGAAACAGCCCATAGAGAATCAGACTCCTGAACCAGTCAAAACGTTTCTTCCGGCCGGGGGCTACTTCGTGCATCGCCACGCGAAATGGTTCGATCAGCCGACCGTACTGCACCCCGGAGGGACAGGCAGATTCGCAGCTGCGGCAATCCAGACACAAATCGAGATGTCGGGAGACTGCGGGAGTCACTTCCAGACGTCCATCCGTAACGGCCCGCATCAGATAGATTCGCCCTCGCGGCGAGTTGTTCTCATCCCCGGTCTCCAGATAGGTCGGACAAGAAGCTGTGCAAAGGCCGCAGTGGATGCAATCCAGAAACCGCTCGTAAGGGATCGACGTCGACATTGTTTGAGGATCGGACGGAGGCGAATCAGGACGGTTCATGTCGACGTCTTCAGGCCGCTCAACTGGAAAAATGGAATACGAACTTGGTGATCCGGGAGTTGAGTCTCCCGCTGTAACTGGATGAACTGAGTGTACTCTAGCGAACTTACCTTTATGTGACAGCAGACATCCTCTTTTTGCCACTCAAGGTCACTTCGTTCGCACCAAACCGTTGCTCATCGTCAGGGGAGGTCACCCCGTATTGCAGGTTGCGGTACTCCCCCCTGTTTGCTGTCTGGATCAAGAGCCTGACACTCTCGCGAAACTCGAAAACATGCATTTTCATGCCCGTTTTGACACATGAGCCTCACATTGTTGCTGCGACAACTCAGTGGATGGAACCTGTCGAGGAAGCCGCTCACGAATCTTCAATCGTTGACGTTTGCAAGTTGATCGCCATAAATTGGGAGATCCCCGAGGCAATCATCCCCACGGACCTCCAGAGTTCCAGAATTCGAAACGACTTCGGGAATTTCCCATAATGATTGGACAGACCGTTCTCCTCTGCCGCTTCGCGGTCATGAGTTCGCCCCTATGAACTGATGCCTCACGTGTACTTTTCCTGACGACATCATTTGATGTCGTTCATTCCCGCCACCTTCCGGATTTCCGAATGACAAGCCTTCGTCTGCTTCCCCAGCCATCTCGCTCCGGGTCACGTTTTTCTCCCTTCCTTGCCCTCATTGCAGGAGCCATTGGGCTGCTGATGGGACTCCCCGCTCCAGCTCAAGACGCCCCCCCAACAGGACGACATTCCTTCGAGCTGAACGAAGGGGACCGTGTCCTCTGGATTGGTTCGGAGTTCACGGAACAGGCCATAAAGTACAACTTCGTGGAAGCAGCCCTGACTGCTCGCTGGCCTGACCGAAAAGTGACATTTCGCAATCTTGGCTGGGCAGGTGATCAACCGAATGGGATTGCCCGCGGGTATTTCGGCGGTGCGGAAGAGGGATACCGACGACTGATTGAAGAAGTCAGCCGCCTGAAACCAACAGTCATCTTTCTTGAGTACGGAGAGAACGCAGCCTATCAGGGAGCAGCGGGACACGAGACCTTCCGCGCGGAGATGAAGAAGCTCATCGCCGACCTGAAAAAGCAGACACCGCGAATCTATCTTGTCTCTCCCCCCGCTGCCGAAAAGCTGGCGCCGCCCCTGCCGGACCCAACCCGAATCAATCAGGAACGGGCATCAATGACCCAACTCCTGAAGGGGCTGGCTCAGGAGGAATCGCTGGGATTCATCGATATTTTCACGCCACTAAGCCAGGAACTGGCGATTGCGGACCGTCCCCGATTCACCACGGATACCATCCGATACACTCGCGATGGATACGCAGCCGCAGCGGAAGCAATCCTGAATGAACTGGGAATCACCGGCTTCAATCGGGATGGGGGGGATCCGGAACTTCGGGAACTGATTCGACTCAAGAACGACCTGTACTTCCATCAGTACCGCCCCCAGAACGAAACCTATCTGCGCGGCTTCCGGAAACATGAACAGGGACAGAACGCAAAGGAAATTGCGGAATTTGAGCCGTTGATTGCTCAGGCGGAAGCACGCATCCATGCTTATGTTCGTGGAGAACCGCTTCCTCCTCCTGTTCCAGAGCCGGAGCCCAAGAAACTGGACTTTGTTCCACTTCCTCCGGCAGAACAACAGCAACAGTTCAAGATTGCCGACGGCTTTGAGATCGCCCCGTTTGCTTCCGAGCCAATGGTGGCCAACCCGATCCAAATGAACTTTGATGCCAAAGGACGCTTGTGGATCGCAACCAGTCCAATTTACCCCCAGATTCGTCCGGGAGCACAGCCATCGGACGAACTGATCATCCTTGAGGATACCGACGGCGATCACATCGCTGACAAGCGAACTGTTTTCGCAACAGGCCTTCTGATTCCGACTGCCGTCCTCCCTGATGAGAAGGGGGGCTGCTATGTCGCCAACTCAACGGAACTCCTTCATCTCGCCGACACCGATGGCGATGGCGTTGCCGATCAACGAACGGTCGTGCTCGCCGGGTTCGGAACGGAAGATACGCACCACATTCTTCACACCTTCCGCTGGACCCCGGATGCGCTTCTGAGCTTTAACCAGTCAATCTACATTCATAGCCAGGTCGAAACCCCGTACGGGGTCCAGTCCATGCTCGGTTCGGGTTTCTGGAGATATCGCCCGGAAACAGCACGGGCAAATACCGTCGCTTTTGGTCTGGTGAACCCGTGGGGTTACATCTTTGATCGCTGGGGCCAGAGTTTTGCGACAGACGGAGCAGGGGGGCACGGGATCAACTATATCTTCCCGGGTGCCGCCTACATGACGGCTGTCGGCTACAATCGCGTTCTGGAAGGAATGAATCCCGGCCAACCGAAATTCTGCGGTCTGGAAATTCTCTGCGGGGATCACTTTACCGAAGACGATCAGAATGTTCTGGTGACAGCGGATTTCCGTGGAAACCGTGTCTGCCGCTTCCGCCTCTCGGAAGAGAATTCCGGCTATATCTCCCGTCAGCTCGACGACCTGTTGACCTGTAGTGATCCGGCATTTCGGCCGGTGGACCTGAAACTGGCTCCTGATGGAAGTCTGTATATCGCTGACTGGCACAACCCGATCATTAACCACGGAGAGGTCGATTTCCGCGATCCCCGACGAGACGACCGGCACGGTCGCATCTGGCGTGTGACTCGAACAAATCGGCCCGCCACGCCGAAGCCGGATTTCGCAGGCTCATCCATCGAACAATTACTGGATCTGCTCAAGGACTCCAATGTCTGGACTCGGCAGATGGCGCGGGTTCATCTCCGCCTGCGGAATCACCAGCAGGTCGCCCCGGCCTTGTCAAAATGGATGTCTCAACTGAAGACGGATGCACCGGAGTTTGAGCAACTTCGACTGGAAGGACTCTGGACATGGCAGGCCCTTGGAGCGGTCCCACCGGAACTGCTTCAGGCAGTCCTGAACTCAGAAGATCACCACGCCCGTGCCGCAGCCGTGCGGGTTCTTTCTCAGTCCACTCAGGAGGAATTCGGATTACCAGCCGACTTCCCGGTCCTCCCATTGCTGAAAAAGCTGATCAACGATCCTCACCCGCAGGTGCGGTTGGAAGTCGTGAATGCCGTGCGTCAGATCCCCAGCGAGGAGTCCCTCCCGATCGCATTGACCGCTCTCGACCACCCGATGGACAAGTGGATCGATTTCGCGCTGTGGTCGACGGTGCGGACGCTGGAGCCATTCTGGATGCCTCAGCTTCAGGCCGGCACCGCCACCTTCCAGAACGATCCTGCCAAGGTGCTGTTTGTCATCAAAGCGAGCGACAAGCCAGCCAACCTTCCGACGCTGATGAAGCTGCTGACATCCGGCCAGATTCCAGCGAACAGACTGGGTGAAGCGTTGGACCTGGTCGGAAAATTTGCTGGACCGAATGAAGCCCGCACACTGTTCGATTGGGCTCTGCAAAATGAGACGCACCGGGAAGCGGCCCTGCGAACTCTCCTCACATTGGCCGACCGTCGGAACGTCATTCCTGCCGGGGATCTGTCAGGAATTGAAGCAATCGTCAGCGATCCCCATGCGATTCAGCTCGTCGCAGCCTGGAAAGTGAACCACTTGAAGCCCCGGCTGGTCCAGCTGATTCAGGATCCCGATGCGACACTCCATCAACGGGTCTCCGCGGTTCGCGGACTGGCCACCTTCAATGAGAAAGAGGTTCTCAGGAAAGTTGCCGAAGACAAATCGGCCCGATACCCACTCACCAGACGTGCTGCAACGGCGTTCTGGAAGCTGGATCGTGCAGCTGGAATTCCTCTGGTTGTGGAACTGCTTCAACGGGGAAGCTCCAGCGATCGTCCTGAAATCGAGGCAATGCTGGATGAGATTCTGTCGGTCCAGAATGGGGGAGCTGAATTGGGACAAGGTCTCCAGAATGCCGAACTTTCTAAAGAAACACGAGACATCGTGATTCAGAAAGCGAGAGCCGCAGGAGGACGGGGACAACCATTGCTCGCTGCACTGGGAGCAGACGCAGCCGCCCCCCCAGCCCGGGTAATGTCGGAGGCGGAGATCAGTTCGCTGCTTTCCAAGGTAAAAACACACGGAAATGCAGCCAACGGAGAACGCATTTTCCGTCGAAAAGACCTGGCCTGTCTGAGCTGTCATTCGATTGGAGGAGCAGGGGGGCAGACGGGGCCGGATCTGTTGTCGCTGGGGGCAAGCTCCCCGGTGGACTATATCCTCGAGTCGCTGCTGAACCCCTCCGCAAAGATCAAGGAAGGGTATCACACCAACACGATCGCAACGGATGATGGAAAGATCTACTCCGGCATCCTCGTTCGGGAAGGGGATACCGAAGTGGTCATTCGTGATGCCAATAATCGGGAGATTGTCATTCCGAAGGCCGAAATTGATGAGCGGTCCATCAGTACGTTGTCGCTGATGCCGGGAGACGTGACTTCCAAACTCAACAACAGCGACATGCTCGATCTGGTCGTGTTCCTTTCGTCACTTGGAAAGGAAGGCCCCTATAAGGTTCCTCAAAAGCGCCTGGTTCGAAAGTGGATCACGGATCAAGTCGAGACTCCCTACAGCCGGGTTGACGGGATGCTCCCCCTGACCAATTTCCCGGGAGGAGAAATTGGCTTTGAACTCAATGTCTCCTCACCCGGCAAGATCGGTCTGCGACTACGGGAACCGGACGGATTGACCCTGAAATGGAACGGTCAGGCAATCCCCATTCAAAATGATGTGGCGGAAGTCGAACTGCCACAGGGGCGCCAGCTCCTGACCATTGGTGTTCCAGCGGGACGTTCGTCCCCGTTGATGGTGGAGTTGATTGATCTTCCAGGCTCATCAGGGAACGCCGATCCGGCAAATCAATGACGTTGAGCATGTAGAAACGCGGAGTCCGGCCCCTGGTTTGGACTCCGCGCCGTTCTCTCAAACAGCAGAGGTCTCTCCCATAGCGCCGTTTTTCGTCGCGCGAACAGAAGTTCGTCATTCCGGCGTGGTCTCAGATTCCCTCTGAAAACTAGAGATGGTGTCCGATGACGATGGGAGCATAACGGACCGTCGGCTGATGGCGTTCCAGCTTTTTCAACCAGCGGAAGTCCGTCCCCGGACGGGAACAGCCGTCTCCCCACGGTTCGCGCAAAGCCAGCGACCGTTTGACGCAGATGCACATCGTGTCAACATCCCCCCGGTGAAACGTTCCGGTCCACCGTCGCGGAATGGTGACAAGACCGATCCGCTTGCGGAACCGGTGAACCGTCCGAGCCACCCCGATATCGCTGCCGAATGCAATGGCGTAGAGCGTCGCGAGTGCATGTGGTTCGTAATAATTGTCGTCGTCCCAGAAGCAGACGTACTCGCCGACGGCATGGCGAATGCCGAGGTCTTTGGCAAAGGCCCCGGCATGTCCACAGCGTTCATTGAGTTCGAAGAATCTCGCATTCCAGCGATTCGCCAGAAATCGAGCCTCATCGTCGCGCCCATCGGACACAACGATCTGTTCAACCTGCAGGTTTCCGAGAGACTGGCTGCGGAACTGCTGAAGGGTCAGGGCGAGCTGCGCGGGGCGCTGGCAGGTCGCAGTGATGACCGAAAGATGCATGGTTTTCTGATAACGGGAACGTTCTGATCACCGCAAACAGCGGTCCTCTCCCATCATCGTTCTGTTGCGCCACAGCGGGAAAAATCCTACTGCTGTTGCACCTGTTGTTGCTCTTTCTTCAGCTTCTCAATCTTCTTCTGGATCTTTTCATTGATCCGGGCAAACTGCTTCAACCAGCGATCGTAATCCTGGGTCTTGAATGCAAAGAACTCACCCACCTCCGGATGCGGGAGAATCAGAAACTGTTCGTTTCGAATCCCGTCGAGCGTACAGGCAGCAACCACCTCAGGGGTCACGCTGGACATGTGAAGGAACTGGTGAACTGGATCAGTCAGATCCAGAAAATCAGTCGCCACACCGGCCGGACAGACACAGGAAACGCGAATCCCCTGCTTCTGATAATGAATCGATAACCACTCCGCAAATGCCACTGTTCCATGTTTGGTGACGGAGTAGGGGGCAGAACCGATTTCCGTCAGAAGCCCCGCAGCCGAGGCAACCTGAACAAAATATCCTTCGCCCCGCTTCAGCATGCCGGGAAGTGCGGCCCGTGCAGCATAGACATGGGCCATAACATTGACGTTCCAGAGCCGAAGCCAGTCGGAGTCGTCAACCTCTGGCCCCCCCTTGACTGTAATGCCTGCGTTCGAGACAAAGAGATCAACGCCGCCGTGGTCGGTCTCAGCGATCTCAACGAGTCGCTGAATGTCCGCTTCCCGGGAGACATCGCAGGCGACAGCAGTCCCACCAGTCATCTCAGCAACCGCATGAGCACCAGCCTCATCGCGGTCAGCAACGATGATGTGTTTCGCTCCGGCCTGCGCAAAACTCAGGCACAGTGCCTTCCCGATTCCATTGGCCCCTCCGGTCACGATGACCGTTCGTCCCTGAATGTCCATAAAGATCGCAGTCGAGCAGTGAGGAAACAGAAACGGGAAGGCGACATAATTCCTGATGTCCGCCTGTTACTTCTTCAGCGGATGCAGTTCCAGCTTGCGAACGAACATCTCGGCACATTCGGTCTGCAAGAAGATCTTCCCATGATTCGGGAACACTTTGGTCGCGCGATTGACAACGACTCCGTTCACCAGGTAGGTCAGTGAATCGCCATCCATGATGCATTCCACGCGTGTCCACTCCTGTCCCGGAGAGTCAACATCTTTCGGCCCCCGGAATCCCAGAACGTCTTTCCATTCCGGGTCGCGACCAAACCAGTTGATCCGTCCACTGGTAAAGGTCTCTTCCTTCCCATTGGGATCCCAGTACGGAGCCCCTTTCGCATCCCGAACAACCTTTGCAGTGGCCGATGCAGGAAGAACATTTCCGTCCGCATCCTTGCCGGGGAGAACGAGGATATCGCCAACACCCCCTTCGATGACCTGACATTCGATGGAGTTCATCCACGGTCCGGGTTTTCCGTCCCTTCCTCCAAAATTGCCATCCGGTCCCTGACAGTGCAGCAGCAATCCGCCATCGCGGGCCCGCTCTTTCCGGTTGAGATGAGTTTCTGTTCCCCAGCGATATTCCAGAATCAGATAATAGTTGGCGTATTCCTTGCGAGTGATGAGTCCGCCATAACCTTCTCCGGAAACACGGAGAATTCCATCGGGCTGAATGGTGAAGACCTTCCGAGGATCTTCATAGCCCGTGTCCTGAATCCATGTGTAGAAATTGGAAAGGTCCTTTCCGTTCAACAACTGGATTGTCTCAGTCGGAGTAATGACCTCGTTCTTTTCCGGACTGGCTGTTGCTTTTTCAGATACCGTCTCTGCTGCATGAACAGAAGGGACCAACAGTGCGGAGCTTCCAGCAAGTAACACGAGGAATCGCAGGATTGTCATCATGCTCTCTCTTCTCAACGGGGGGAGGGATCAGGTCTGAAAGGTTCAGTGGAGGGGGGACATTCCGATCACATCGCCGCTCAATCGGACCATTGTCATCCTGCAAGGGCAGGATCGAACTGGTACCGGAAACTAACGGGGTGCAGTCCCGGTCAGCCTGATGGCCAGTTAGTCGGCTTTTTGCGATCAGTACCGTGTCGACGTGGCGACAAACAATCGGCAGATCATCAATATGAAGAAGAGGATCGGCTTATCACACGATCCTGTCAACTGAGCACTCAAGGACTCTGGAAAAAGTTGAGTGTCAGTCTCCCTGCAAGCGTTTTCTGACAAGTCCGACGGTTACTGGACCTTGACGGAGATGCGGCGGGGCTCTGCACGCGGAGAGCGGGGGAGCAGCACCTCCAGAACTCCATTGATCAGCTTGGCGGAAATGCGATCGTGGTCGACATCGTCGCTAAGGATGAACGATCGCATAAAGTCCCCGACGTGATACTCCTGATGAATCAAACGGGCATCTTCGGGAGCGGGTGGAGTCACGCGCCCCAGCAGTGTCAGACGATTGTCCTGAACCTGAAGGTCCAGCCCTTCGACGGTGACACCGGGAAGGTCCGCTCGCAGCATCAGACCTTCATCTGTCTCGAAAATATCAATCGGCGGAGTACGGACCCACCGTGCCGGCGCGGCATCCTCGCGTCGTGAACCATGCTCACCGGTGGGAAGTGCTTCGTTGTTCATGTCGACGAAGGGGGAGTTGAAGGAACGTTACTCAGTTGATTCTGCGGATTCTGGTCAGCGACAGAGGCAGCAACGGACGATTGATTCAGATCCAGCACACGAATCTGACGGGCGGCTGCGACCGGAAGTTTCGGAAGATACAACTTCAGCAATCCGTTTGTGAATTCAGCCCGGATATTCTGCTCGTCAATCCGTTCCGGCAGGGAGATGGTTCTTTCCCATGGTCCACTCGGACGCTCGCTGCGACGAAATCGCTCTTCGGGAATGTTCGCATGTAACGACCTCTCCCCTCGGAGGGTCAATTCACCATTCGCAACCTGAACATCCAGTGTTTCCGGTTCGCAACCGGGCAGTTCGGCAGTAATCAAATATTCACGGTCCGTGGCGAAGACGTTCAGAGCGGGGAACGGGCGTCCCAGACGCAGTCCCTCAAAGACCATGTCAACGCTCTTCATCCACCGATCCATCTCCCGTTCAAGATCTGGAAAGGCATGAAGGGGATTTCCCCAGCGAAAAATCGGCATCGAACGCACCCCACGGCGGGCAAAAACAAATCACACCTGATGAGTTCTGCAATTTTTGCGCCCACAAGTGGAAGTTTCAAGCGATTGGTTATCGATAAACCATTACACGAAAAGGGCTAACAGCCGGACAAATGCGCCGTTTTCAGGACGGAAAGCGAATTGGTTCTGCCAAACTGACAGGTCACCAAGTCATACCGAGGTCTGGTCCTATCGACCTGAGGTGATTTTCCTCACGAGATTTTTGGTTGTCCCAGACCGATGCAATTTGACACGCGAAAACGCCAATCTAGGGTTGATCAGCCATTTCAGCGATACAAAGTCTCGTCATACCGACAACATCAGTTCTCCCGTCAGATCCAACTGATCGTTGCCAGCGATGGAGTGAAGAGACATCAGAATTCATCCCCGCACTTGCCCGGTGGACTCAGGACATCTGCCGTGCTGTCCACAATGAGAAAGCATCGCATCCATGAATGCGCCGCGTCGAATTTCAGAGTCGCGATTCGTCAAAGAACAGAGCGGCGCCACGTCAGTTGAGTATGCCGTCATGCTGGCGCTCATTCTCATGACACTGATCGTTGGAGTTCGAACCGTGGGGAACGGCACCAACGGAATCTGGGCCAACAACCAGTCCAAGCTTGAGGAAGCAGGGTTCTAAGTCACCGCCTCTGGCCGTTTGCTGAAAAAAGGCCTCACGACATGGATCGCCATGTCCCACTCTCCAGGAATTCAGTCTCCTGACAAATTGCAAATTTGCAAGAAATCGCAACGTGGAGAGACAAGACTCCCAACTCTTCCGGCTTCTCATTCCCTCTTCGGCTGAAGGCCAAAGTTGAAGCCTGCAAACTACCCGGAAATATCCGATGCTGGAACTGACTCGGATACTTCCGCACTGTCTGTTCGCTTTTCCAAGGGCTGGCGACCAACTTGAGAATAGGCGGCCGCTGCCAGCCCGCGTCGCGACTCACCGGTGATGAAAGCAAGAAGGCGGCGACCGGCATCTGTTGTCACAAACTGTTTGAGCGCTTCCACGGTTTCCGCCCGATCAAACCCGGATCGATAGATGATCTTGTAGGCGGCCTTGATTTCCTCTCGTTCCTTCGAAGTAAAGCCACCGCGAATGAGCCCTACGCGGTTGACTCCGACCATGGCTCCTTCGTTGTCGGTCATGAAGAATGGCGGGATATCCTGCACAATTTTCCCCAGCCCGCTGATCATGCTGGCTTCGCCGATGCGAACAAACTGATGGACCGCAGCATTTCCAGAGATCACAGCTCTGCGTCCCACGTGGACATATCCTCCCAGCAGAGAACCGCTGATCATTGTGACTTCGTCTTCCAGCACGCAGTTGTGACCAACGTGTGAATTGGTCATCAGCATGCAGCGATCCCCGATTTTCGTCACTGACCCTTCCGTGGAACCACGGTGAATCGTCACCCCTTCGCGAATGATGCAGTCTTCACCAATTTCAACAAAGGATTCCAGCCCTTGAAATGCCCGGTCCTGTGGAAGATCTCCCAGCACCGCATGTGCATGAACTTGTGTACCAGCCCCGATCTTTGTTGGGCCATAGACAATGACCCCCGCAGCCAGACGGCAACGCGGACCGATCGATACGGGGCCTTCAATGACAACATAAGGGCCAATGTTTGCGGTGGGATCAATCGAAGCCTGAGAGTCGACAATCGCCGTCGGATGAATGGGCATAGATGATGCGCACAACCTGAAATGACAATGGTCAGTAATCCGTTGCAGGGTCATCACCCTGTCATCCCGGAACCTGCCCGAGGTCACATCAGTTTGATACGTCCATAGAGAAAGGAAACCTCGAAAGTTTTAGTAGTTCGCAGCATTTTCATTTTTTCGGTTCCTGTCAATATCAGGGCTCCTCAACCGGGATGGATCTTCCACGCTGTGAACGGCGCCAAACGCTGTCCACCAAATGAAGCCCAAGGTCCCCAGTCAATTGAAAACACCTTGAATGCGGCGTACTTGATAGGAAAAAATCGTCGGGAAGGCGACAGGAATTCTGCAACCAATCAATTTTTTAATTTCATCCGGGAAGATCCTCCCAATATCCCCCAATATCACCAGAGTCAAATGGGTCATCGGGACACATCAATCGTCTCACTGGAAAATCAGTGTTGATGGCAAGTTGGACCAATGCCATCGTGTCTTGATTCCGCTCGAGGTAGATCAACCTGATGGAAACAGAGAGAGATGCTGGAGAATCTTCCACTTCTGGAAAGTTGCGAGGGATGTGGGGCGTGTTGCCTCACCATTTGCGCCCCTCCATTCCGCATCGACCATATCGTCAACGAGCCAATCGAGCGTGGCGTTCCCCAGGAACTGATTGACGAACTGCTCCCTTCCTGGAGAATTCGCCACCTGGCTGAAGCGAGTCCGTGCCTGTGGTTCGATGAAATCACACGAACCTGCCGTCATTACGAACTCCGCCCGACGATCTGCCGGGATTTTGAACGGAATAGTCCGAGCTGCCTTGCAGTTCGCGTCCAATTCGGCCGAACTACTGAGGATCAAGAGCAAAATTTTCCGTCCTGAATTCTGATCCTGGGTCATTATCTTCACAGGTGCATCAGAATTGTGCTGTTATGATGTCCGAAGGGCTGGATTCTTTTCTTTTCGTCGTCTGATCGAGGGTGCCCCATGCAGGAGACGTTCGACCACATGAAGACCACAGTAGTGGTCGGCAAATCTGCTTTTCGGACATCACTTCCAGACATTCCATGCGGCTTGATCCCGTCTGACTCGAAGTCTCCAGAATTGAAACGGCTTCACGTTCTGCAGGGGACTTGCCGACGGGTCGCGCTGATCACGTTCACAGCCATCGTCAGTGTTGCAATGATTGCCGCAGACGCTTCAGCCCAAACTGAGCCTCGCAAACATATCGAACTCTATGGAGGAGGGCGACGACTCAACAGCCCTCCACCTCCCCGGCCAAACGCTCCCACTCCCGCAGCCCGCGAGGCAGTCCCGCCACCACGTCCGCAGCTTCCGCAACAGGTACTGACCCAGGCGCGCGAACTTGAGGAACAGAGTACACAAGCATTTCAGCGTGGACTGCTCCCGTTAACGGATTATCTGGAGCACATGCGAATGGTCTACGAAGTCGAACGACGGGATGCCATTGATCGGCAGGATCGCCGGGCCTTGCTGAATGCCGCACAGGCAAACGTCGCCCGCCTGAATCTCGCTGCCGAACAACTGGCAGCATTTCGCCAGCCAGCTGCGGAGGGGTGGGAAGCAGATGTCATGCTGGCCCGGGCCGCCGCTGCGGAGGCGTCTGGTGAGTTGGCCACCGTGAACGGAAACCGTTCTGAAGCGGAACTTGCAAAGCAGAAATTTCAGGAGTTTGCCTGGAGACACCTGCAGGCAGTGGAGTTTGACCGGCGGGTATTGGGGCTCAGCTCTCTTCCCACAATGGTGACCGCGATCACAATGGCGGCCGGGGATCAGTCCGGTGCAGATCTGGAACGGAAATCCGAACTGCAGAGATACATGGTTCTGACAACGGAACAGTGGAATGTCGCTGGGGCAGGGATTGGTCGTGATGATGCGGTTTCCGAAGCCAGAGCGGAAGAGGCAGTCACACAGGCAAAACTGGCCCTGATCACGAAGGACATGCCGGGATTTGCTTCGGAAATCGCCCGTGCGGAGCAAGCCGCTCTGAAATTGTTTTCGGAACGACTCGACTATTATCGAAACGGGACGGCATCACTTTCCGATCTCACTCAGACAATGCTCCTGCGCAGCCGAATTCAAAATCTCGCCTCCTCCGTAGACGGCATCGATATGCAACCGATTCGGTCTCGCTGGGAACAGGATCTGCGGGAATTGACCAGCATCGCAGATTCCATTGAAGACCGTCGCGGCCGCAATCAGGCAGATGTCCTTTTCGTCAATGTGCTGAATCAGATGAATCAGGCGTCTCAGGTGCACCAGCGGGACGACACGACTCGGCGTTCCCCGACTCCAGCCCCTTAAGCGATCGGTCCTTGCCAGAGTCAGCGCCACGATTCGTAGCGAGATTTCGCTGGGATTTTTCCGGGAAGAATGTTCGTCGCAGAAGCGATCGGACGATCAGAAAGCCGACCGCGTAGATCGTCAGAAACCAGATCAGCCACCAGAGAAATCTTGAAAGCAATTCGTCCATGATAGGCTGATCGAGGGAGCGAGGACGGCAAGCGGTTCGTTACTCAAGCGATGCCAGCGATGTCATTTCGAATTTGGCATTCTCCAAGGTGAACCCGTATGGAGCAAGCCAGTTTGGAATGGGAGCCCCGGCACCAATCAGCGGGAAGCAGATCCGGACCTGAACCATTCCCGGAATGGGAACCAGCGGTGCAGGAGAGGAGCCAGCGACGGAACCACGCTCGACAGGGCCGGACATCCCTCGCGTCACCTGAAGCGCCGCTCCTCCATTGCTGACCTCAAGATTGAATAGCGACAGGATGCTGTTCACCCTGTTCTCAATAGCATCGACAATGTCGTTATCATCACCTAGCAGGTTCAATGGGTAGCCGGCAGGGTACATCAGGCTCCCGGCCTTTGCCCCTTCAAGCGTTGCGATGGTCCCGGCATTGATCACCAGAGCCAGAATGCCGAACTGGAAGACCGCCAGCGTTGTCACCAGAACGACGGGAAAGACGAGGAGAAACTCGAGGATAATCGCTCCGTTCCGGTTCCCGGCACCCCATGCGCACCGATCACCAGTGACGATTTTCCGAAGTCGCTTCCTCACGGGTTCCGTACTTCCCCTGTTGGACATTTCCAGTTCGGTGTGCCCGGTCATATTTCGACCGCAGCCTGACGCTCATTGCCATCAACGCAATCAGACGTAATCAGATCAGAGTGGTGAATGCTTATGGGGTGTAATCTTGATCCGGGTCAATGATCCCCCCGATTGCGTTCGCAAGATCGTGCAGTTCGTTGTGCAAGGCGGTTCTGACGGTTGCCACTCCGGCGATGACTCCAATGCCCACAATTGTCGCCAGCAACAGGTACTCAACAAAGATTGAGCCTCGACGTTTCGAAGCCTGACTGAATTGTCTTTGCGTTTTGCGAAACACGTTCACTCCCCACATCTCATTGTGAGCGGCACAAGAACTCTCCCACTGACCTGGGGAGTCTCTTTCGTACTCGATGTCGAATCACCAAACCTGCTTTGGAGGCCTGAACCGCCAGAACATTGCAACTCACATGCCGATCCAGATTTCCCGATGATGTCCCATGGGATTCGGCGCACATCACCCCTCCAGATTCCTTAACTCCGCGTCAACATTGCCAAACGAGACCGTTTCAGAAGCAACCCGCCCCACCTCGACGATCGGAATGTTTGAGCGCAAACGGCAGGAAGAAGCGCTAACAGCAGATTGCGCTTTGGTTGCTGACAATGGGCAAATCAGGGGCACCAGCATTCGCCCACTGCCAGATCAGGAACTCCCGGAATCTGGACATCTGGACGCATGGACGCCTGAACTCCAGACGCTTCGACTCAAACCGGCACGAATCCTGCTCTTAGGGACGTGTTCGGCATATCAGACAGGGAGCAGGTTTTCAGCTCTGCAATGTTTCAGGGGGAAATGGCATGCAAATCCGGGAGCGACAACGTTACTCGCGCCCGAACTTGAGGCGTCCGCCTCATTCACGGCGCGGGGCGCTCGTTCTCGAATTCGTTCTGACGCTGCCAGTCCTGATCATCATGCTTCTGGCAGTCATTGAGTTCGCCCTGATCATGCAGGTTAACCAGATCGTCGCTGCTGCGAGCCGCCATGGAGCCAAACTCGCCTCTGAAATGCCACGAATCCTGAACACAAATCCCGATCCCAATCTTGGAAACTTCAACAGTGGAACCCCGGAAACACAACTGAAAACGCTCGTTGACCAGTTTCTGGCAGCACACGGCCTGACTGAGTCCTGTGTCGTCTTCCTCGAACACAACGCCTGCGGAGTGGCCAACAGCGGCACCCCCATTTCAAATCCGACATCAGTTCCTGCGGATTGTCACTGCTCAGCGGCGTCCAGCCCGGTCTTGCCCGGTCGCGCCCCTCCTGAAGATGTTGCATATGTACGGGTCACAGTGGGAGTTCCGCTTAATGGAAACGTTCCCAATCTGCTGAGCTACTTCGGCTTCGACCTGGGAGAAAGCACCTTTCAGCAGACCACGACAATGCGTCTGGAAACCAATAATCAGCCCCCCAATGTCCAAGTGACGGGGACACCGTCCACTGGCGTTGGAAATCTTGGGACCATCGAAGGGACGTCTTTCCCATTGGAAAGTTGTGGGCAAGTACTCAAGTTGTCCAATGCACTGGGATCGCAGACCTCGATCACTTCCATCAC
>CALLWY010000095.1 GCA_938015865.1 uncultured Planctomicrobium sp. | reverse complement strand
CAAATCCGTGCCGACTGGTCCGTGGAAAGGCATTTGCAACCCATGGGCCAAATGGGACATTCCACTACAAGTGAGTGCAGATCAGAGGTGTAACAGTCGAGCAGTTCGGCAGTTATTGCCGGTCAGCAGTTTCTGACAAATCGACAAATGCGGCAGGATCGTTGTAAATTGTGCATCGATTGTGGGCAAAAACGGCCTGAAATTGCAAGAATTACAGACACGCCCTCACCCTTCAGAAAAGCGGCTATTGATGGGATGATTTTCATGTCATTCCAATTTTAGGCATCACCCCATGTCATTTCCTGTGGAATTTCCCATTGTCATCGCTCATCGCGGGGCTTCCGGCTACCTGCCGGAACACACCTTACCCGCCAAAGCAATGGCTCATGCTCAAGGGGCCGACTATCTGGAGCAGGATCTGGTTCTCACCCGGGACGGGGTCCCGATCGTCCTGCACGACATTCACTTGGACACCGTGACCGATGTCGCTACCCGTTACCCGTCCCGCAGACGGTCAGACGGTCGGTTTTACGCCATCGATTTTCTGCTCAGCGAGATTCAGGAGCTGCACGTCCGGGAGCGGTTCGATCCAGCGACCGGGAAGCCGGTTTTTCCCAATCGGTTTTCCGCACAGATCAACCAGTTCCGGATTCCAACTTTCGAAGAAGAACTCACCTTCATCCAGGCCCTGAACAGGTCCACGGGAAAAAAGATCGGTATCTACCCGGAAATCAAACAGCCGGTCTTCCACCGCAATCACGGAGCCGACATCACAGCTGCTGTCATGGCCATCCTCGACCGGCTGACGGAGGCCAACCTCCCCTGCTACGTCCAGTGCTTTGATCCGAACGAACTTCGCCGGATCCGGGAGGACTTTCGCTCTCCATTAAAGCTGATCCAGCTGCTGGAACATTCTGATTGCGAGCGAATGCTTCAGTCTCCGGAAATCCTCCAGCGGGAGCTTTCCCAAATCGCCGAATATGCCAACGGAATCGGTCCGTCCCTGAACGGAATCTTTGTGAATCGCCACCCCACTCCATTGGTCGCAGCTGCTCATGAGGCGGGACTGGAGGTTCACCCGTGGACCTATCGTGCGGATGCTCTGGCCACAGGATTCACCTCATTCGAGGAACTCCACCGGGCCAGCCGGGAGGTCGGAGTGGATGGCCTGTTTTCCGATTTTCCGGACCGGAGCCTTGCGCTCGTCAAGGCTCTCTGGCCGGCGCTCTGAATCACTTGACCGGAACAAACTTGATGCAGACCGGACTCGGAAATTTGACTTCCTCTCCCGTCGGGATCAACGCTCCGGTCTTCTGATCGATTCGGAAGACAACAATGTTGTCGCTCTCCTGATTGGCTGCGATCAGATACTGGCCGGTCGGATCGATACGGAAGTTACGAGGAGTCTTTCCTCGGGTCGACTCCGCCCCTGTAAACGTGAGTCCTCCCTGATCATCAATCTGGTAAATCGCAATGCTGTCCGGCCCACGATTGGAGAGATAGGCAAACTTTCCACTAGGGTGAACGAGAACTTCGGCGGTGCTCCCTTTGGCCGGGACATTTTCGGGGAGGGTCGTCAGGGTCTGTCGCAATGTCAGCCCTCCTGTTGCCGGATCATAATCAAACGAATTGATTTTGAAGTTTGCCTCGTTGTTGTTGTACACCCACTTTCCATTGGGATGAAACGTGACGTGCCGGGGAGCGGACTTTGGTCCGGTAGCAACTGATGGAGTCGAAGCGGGGGTCAATCGTCCTGTCGTGTGGTCAAACTCGTAGATGAAAATCTGGTCGAGTCCAGCATCTCCCACCAGCACGAATCGTTCATCCGGAGAGAAAACAATGGAATGTCCCCGTGACCTCTGATGTTCGGCGTCATTACTTCCGAGTCTGATCACCTGTACCGGCTTGCCAAGCGATCCATCCGGATTGACAGGAAGTGAGGCGATTGAGCCGCCCGAGTAATTCGCAACAAGAGCGAACCTGTTCTTCGAATCAACAGTGACATAGCAGGTAATATGGCCCCCTGCAGGCTGATGGTTCAATTTCGTCAGCGAACCCGTTTTGGGATCAACCCGATATGCCTGAACCCAGCCGGTTTTGCTGTACGTTTCCCCTTCAATCGGATCTTCGACTTCATTGACTGCATACAGGTACTGGTGGTCATGACTCAGCGTCAGGAATGAAGGATGCTCCGTTTCCGCCACAACAACGGGGGGAGTCAGTTTTCCAGTGGAAAGATCAAATCGGGAGAGGGCAATTCCCTTCTCTCCTTTATTGGTGTACGCACCAATGTAGACATGGTACTGCTTTGCCGCAGAATCGCTGGCCGACAAGGGCATGACGCATCCTCCCCAAATCCACGCCAACAAAAGTCCATATTGAAGGGATCGCCCTGCACTGCTCCACCGATGCCCCATCATGACCAGTCCTCCAATGGAAAGATTTTGCGCGGCAGGAAGAGATCGCCCAAGACTGTCATTCCAGCCCACGCCCCAATCAGTTTAGTCACTATAAAAAGATTCCGCCTGCAGGGGGATCCACTACAGGCGGAAATGAAAACGTTTCAGGTTCCGGGCGAACTTATTCAGCTCATGACCTTGGTCACGCCGGGGACAGGGATCGGATAATGCCCGTCCGGACCGGGAAGGGTCGGGGGATCAGCATCGAATCCGAATTCTTTCGGCATGATGCTCAGTCCTTTTTCCAGAGCGTCTTTCATCGTGATTTCCTTGCCGGAATACGTACACATCCGGCCAAGGATTGAGGTCATTGTGCTCATCGCTCCGTTTTCGGCCTCATTGAATTCCTCACCTTTTCGGATGGCGGCAAACAGTGCATCGTGCTCAACCTGGTATGGGTTGGACTTGTCGCCACGGAAACGCACGCCCTTGCTGCCATCGAAAAGACGTTCCGGACCGGAGCTGGGATCGATAATCCCCTTGGTCGTGTGGACCCGCTCGGTCACCGGATTCCAGCAGTTCTTGATATGGCGGCACTGACTCATCATCACAGTGCCGTCTTCATAGGTGAACTCACAGGCGTGGTGATCGAAGATTTCTCCGTATTTGGGATCCTTTCGGACTTCACGCCCCCCCATCCCGTTGCATTTGACGGGGTATCCCTTCATCACCCAGTTGCCGACATCCAGATTGTGAATGTGCTGTTCACAGATGTGATCACCGCACAGCCAGTTGTAGTAGTACCAGTTTCGCATCTGGTACTCCATTTCCGTCTTGCACTGCTCACGTGTCCGACGAGGTTCCCACACTCCGGCGCTGTTCCAGTAAACCCGCAAGGCAATGACATCTCCGAATTCACCATCGTGAATCCGCTTGATGGTGTCGACATATCCTGCCTGATGGTGACGCTGGAGTCCGACTCCGACCTTCAGATTCTTTTCCTTGGCAATGCGTGCCGATTCCAGAACCTGACGTACTCCCGGGGCATCCACTGCCACCGGCTTTTCCATGAAGACGTGCTTCCCCTGCTCCACAGCATAGGCAAAGTGAATCGGACGAAATCCGGGAGGAGTCGCCAGAATGACGACGTCGACGCCCGAATCGATCACCTGCTTGTATGCATCAAACCCGACAAACTTACGGGACTCTTCCACATCAACTTCCGCATCGGGACGCCCCGAAACCGCTTGCTGGATATTTCGCAGCGCGGAATCAATCTGGTCGCGGAATGCATCCCCCATTGCGACAAGTTTGGTTTTTCCTTCGGTCGAAAGAGCCTGGGCCGCTGCACCGGTTCCGCGTCCCCCGCAACCGACCAGACCGATTTTCAGCGTATCGTCCCCATCTGCATAGGCCCGGGACGAAATACCCGCGAGCAAGCCGGTCCCCACAGCAGCAATGGAGGATGTTTTCAGAAAATCACGACGTGAGGCATCAGACATTATTGTCGTCCCTTCATTTATGGGGTCAAAAAAGGGGGAAGGCTGGAGAGGCTGGAATGAAAGAAGGCAGGTCTCGTCTCTAGGTTCTCCCGAAATCAACTGATCAGTTGCGGTTCACCGACCATCCCGGACTCTTCCATCTCAATTTCCTCGAAAATGGTCAGATGAATGACATCTGATGCCACTTATTCTGGCAAAAGGTTGCCAAAACTGCACGCCCAGATAACCAGCCCCTAATGAGACTTCTGGAAGTATTGGCAATCGGGCCTTCCGGGAGTCAACTTTCGAGGAGCATGGGGCGTTCAAAGAGCGACAGCCTGACGGATTGACAGACATCTGCTTCCAGACTTCTGTCACTTATGGAGAAGCCGGGAGGGATGCCAGAAGATCATCCACGAGGCGAAACAGGATTTCGTTGGTCACCTGAATCTCCGCAGGGACCCGACCGGCTTGCCCGGCAATCGACCGAAATCGCTTCAGCGAGAACGTCCCATTCCCCGAAGTGGTCAGCAGAATCTCATAATATTGGGTCCCCTGGGGATAAGCAGAGGGGGGAGTGGAACGAACGAGAATCTGACCGTTATTCGGATCAAGTTCCAGCGGCCCAATCGTTTCCAGCAGGTAGGTCACCCGACGGGAAAGCTCGCTCGCCCATTGTTCCAGCAGAGGAAACGCAGCATTTTTCAGCTGAGGGACGTATAGCACCAGCTCAGACAAGGCGCAGCTCAATGAATCCAGCTGCGTCAATTCCAGCCGAAGTACCAGGCCGGATGTATCCTGAACCTGTAACGTCGCTGGCATCGCTGCCCCGGAGGACCGAAGCGACCGCAATTGCACATCGAGATCATCTCTCAGTGACATAACAGTTCCTTCCGGGGGAGTCGCCCCCACAGATTCTCCCGAATCACGTCACCCCCGTTCGCCAACGAGGCCTGCAGATTCGTGAGACGGAGAGGCTGTTTTCACCATTCTATTTTACCAACGGGTGTCGAAGGAAAGGGCAATCTCTGCAGAGAATCATCCGATCTTCCCCATATTTTCAGAGTCAGGACAGGTCGATGAGATGGATTACGTCCCCGAAAATCCGATCGTCCCGCTCAGCGTGCCGAGTCACTCCCCCTTAAAGGATTCGGGAAACACAAGTTCTGACACTCGCAGGGGCCGGGTTCCCTTGCTAGGATTTCACCCTTCACCACTGATTCGTGCGACACGAAGACACCACTCAATCTTCCACAGGCCTCAAAGCAAAGGCTTTGCCCTGCGGTCGATACAGAAAATATTTACAGTCAATTCGAGGATCTGAAATGCGTCGTTACATGGTGGCTGGCAACTGGAAAATGAACACCACCCGGAGCGAAGGGGTTGCACTGGCCAAAGCCCTTGTGGAAGGGTCTCAGGCCGCTGCTGGTGCCATTGATGTCCTGATTTGCCCCCCATTCCCCTATCTGATTCCCGTTGTGGATGCCGTTTCGGGAAGTCACATTGCCGTCGGGGCCCAGAACGTCTACTTCGAAGCTCCGGGAGCATTCACCGGGGAAGTGTCGCTGGAGATGCTTCAGGATGTGGGGGCCACATATGTCCTTCTCGGGCATAGCGAGCGTCGTCATATTCTCGGCGAAAGCGACGAACTCATTAACCGTAAGGTATTGGCTGCATTGAAGAAAGGAATTCGCCCCGTCCTGTGTGTCGGAGAACTCCTTGAAGAGCGACAGCAGAATCAGACGGAAGCCGTTCTGGATCGCCAGATGGAGCTGGGGCTGGCAGGAGTCACTGCCGAGGATCTCGCGAATGTTGTGATCGCTTACGAACCGGTCTGGGCGATCGGAACCGGACTGACAGCGACACCTGATCAGGCCAATTCCGCTCATGCTCACCTTCGCAAGTGGGTCGAGACCCGTTACACTGCTGAGGTTGCGAATTCCCTGCGAATTCTTTACGGCGGAAGTGTCAAAGCCAGTAATGCGGGCGAACTGCTCAGCCAGCCACATGTGGATGGGGCTCTGGTTGGGGGAGCCAGCTTGAAGGCATCCGACTTCCTCCCGATTATCGAGGCTGGAGTCAGTGCATCTCAAAAATAGATGCCGCGATTGAATTGATAGCGAGTGGATTGACAATGTGATTGCCCGGTCAGGATGGCCAGGCGCATTGAAAGGGACCGGTTGTGTTAGCCATTTTTCTGCAGTTGCTCCTGCTCTTCGTCGGCCTGTTTATGATGTTCATCATCCTCCTCCAGCGGGGACGGGGAGGCGGGTTGGCTGGAGCCTTGGGCGGAGCCGGTGGGCAGAGTGCCTTCGGAACCAAAGCAGGCGACCAATTTACCTGGCTCACCGTTGGGACCGCCATCGTCTGGGTTCTCCTCGCGGGAATCAGCGGGTGTGTCATGAGAAATGACAGCACCAGCTACGCACGTCGCCATCTCGCTGCGGAAGATGAAGAGGAAACCACAGGAGTTTCATCCTCTTCTGACGACGACAGCAGTTCTGCACCAGAGATTCAGAAGATTCCAGACCTGGACATCTCGCCACCAGAAATGCCGGCATCGGGAACGAAGACTCCAGAAAGCCCAGCTTCCTCAGAA
The DNA here is from genome assembly GCA_938015865.1 of uncultured Planctomicrobium sp. Classification (GTDB taxonomy): domain Bacteria; phylum Planctomycetota; class Planctomycetia; order Planctomycetales; family Planctomycetaceae; genus Planctomicrobium. Next base: position 2,453 of record CALLWY010000095.1, on the reverse strand, counting down.
TCTCCTGCGAAGACAGAGGAAGCGAAGCCGGAAATGCCGGCTCCGGAAGCACCGAAGCTGGAAGCCCCGGCTCCTGCTGCGGACAAGCCTGCTGATGCACCTGCAGCTTCAGAATCCAAGCCGGAGACACCAGCACCCGAAACTCCTGCTCCTGAGAAGCCAGCAGAGTCCCCAACCCCGGAAGCAACTGCGAAGCCCGAAACTCCCACTTCAACTCCTGAACCTGAATCCCCCGCTTCACCGGAAGCGAAATAAGCCCATCGCTGCGACGTCTGGTGAAATGGCATTCCCCCTGAGGAACGGTTGCGGGTGAAAAGGAAGCTCGCCCGCAACATCATCCGGGAGATACCCATAGACGAATTGAGGACCTCAAGTGCTACTGAGCATGACCGGGCATGGTGATGCCTCGGGACAGAATGACCGGATCAGCGTCACCGCCGAAATTCGGAGCGTCAACAATCGTCACCTGAAAGTGACTTTACGCTGTCCTGAGCCATTTCTGGCCCTCGAAGCCAATGTCGACCGCCTCGTTCGCAGCATGGTCTCCCGAGGCACCCTGACCATTCATCTGCGAATCCGCCATCTCGGAGATCTCTCGTCAGTCTCACTCAATCCGGGAGCGATCAGGCAATACTGGAATCAGCTCAACGAGATTGCTCACACACTCGGAACAAAGCCGCCTGGTGATCTGGGCTCCCTCCTCCATCTCCCCGGAGTCGTCGGCGAAGATGAATCTCGAGTGGTCGAGGAAACAGACTGGCCGCTTCTGGAACAGGTCCTGACTCAAGCCCTGAAAAATCTGCAGGAATTCCGCCGAAGGGAAGGGGAATTCATGGCCGCCGAGTTGCGGTCTCTTTGCAGGGTCATTGAGGAAAACGCCGAACAGATTGCCCTGCGAGCACCCACCATTATCACCGAATATCGTGACCGTCTGAAGCAGCGTGTGAATGAGCTGCTGGCCATCAGCGGCGTTCAGGTTTCTGACAATGACCTGATTCGCGAAGTAAGCCTCTTCGCGGACCGTTGCGATATCACCGAAGAATTGACCCGGCTCCGTTCTCACCTTCAACAGTACCGGGCCCTACTTGATTCTGAGGGTTCCAATGGCCGAAAGCTGGAATTCCTCGGGCAGGAACTCTTTCGCGAAATCAACACGACCGGTTCCAAGGCCAATAACATCGAGATCGCACACCGTGTCGTAGAGATGAAGGCTGCAATTGAAAAGATGCGGGAAATCATCCTGAACGTCGAATAACACGTCCCTCTCCCCATGCCGATTCAAGTTCGACAGATCGACCACGTCTCGCTTGTCGTTGCTGATCTGGAAGCCTCCCGTCGTTTCTATGCCGATCTTTTGGGAATGACGATTGTCCCCCGTCCCGCGTTCGATTTCGGCGGGCTCTGGCTGCAGGCGGGATCGACGCTCATTCATCTGATCGAACAGCACAAGGAATCAGGTCCTGCGGGAAACACCATATTTCCGGGGGCAAGCCCGAGCCGGACCTGGCATGTGGCCTTTCTGGTGGACAACGTCTCCGCTGCGCTGGCTGAAATGCAGACACATCAGGTCCGTATCGCATCAGGCCCCAAGAAACGCCCGGATGGTGCATTACAGCTGTTTGTGTTTGACCCGGATGGGTATGTGATTGAACTGGGAGAGCCAGCCCCACCGCTCCCGGGTCCGACGAACTAAAGGTCACCCGAGACAATGGGGGATACAAAGCCGCTGTTACGGGCAGGTAACGTACGGATTGTGCGGTTCCTGATGAGTTTTTCGCCGGCAGTCCTGTCAATTTGCCGAAATTCAGCAAGCTTCCGGTCAAGAGGGCAGATAATGGTTACAGAACGGTGTTGATCAGAGAATCACACAAGGGGATGCAGGTGGACTGGTTCATCATCCACTCGCCTGCTTATACTGCCCGTTCCCGCAATTCGGAGAGAGGCTGCGGGATAACTGGATGGTTTCAGAACTTGTGAGGTGATGCACCCCGGTCGCGGTGTGACGAGTGTACCGGCATGAACACAGTGGTGAACTCACCACTCCTGTTGGAGGTTCCGGACATCGACCACAAGCATGCACGTCCGCTCCCAGCAAGTTGCCACCCCGAGTTTGACATCCATTGTGTATTCACGAGAGAACGCTCAATAGACTCCTTTGAGAAGACCATGCAGGAAATGTCCAAACGAGTTGTCCTGGGTTCCATGGTAGTCGCCGGAGTGGTAGCCCTGGCGGCACTTGCGGATCTGGTAATGGGAGTCCCATTCTCCGGTTCGTCTCATACCCGGGTCATGGATATCATTTTTATCATTTGCAGTGCCATTGTGATCTATCTGAGTTGGACCGTCCTCAAAGAAATGAGTTGACCCATTTCGGCTCCGCTTCCCCTCAAGGGGAGTCTTTTTTCAGCTTCAATGACTTCTTCGCAGCCACTTCTTACGCTGGCTGCCGCCGG
>CALLWY010000094.1 GCA_938015865.1 uncultured Planctomicrobium sp. | reverse complement strand
CAGGCCAAGCTCCTTGACGCTCCCCCGAAAATTACGGACCATAGACATACTTCTCCGGGTCGGCTGGCGCTCGCGCCGGTTTTGCTTGTCCTCCGCGGATTCCAGACTGGCAATCCTGAAAATCATTCCTTAAGGAGTCATCCATGACCGTCAAGCGGATGGACAACGTCGGCATCGTCGTCGAAGACATCGATGCTGCTATTGAGTTCTTCAAAGAACTTGGTCTGGAATTCGAGGGACGTACCCATGTCGCAGGGGACTGGGCAGACGGCGTTACGGGATTGCCTGACATGCGAGTCGAGATTGCCATGCTGCGCACGCCGGACGGTCATAACCGGATTGAGTTGTCTCGATTCCTGGCGCCGCCCGTGGTCGCCGATCACCGCACCGCTCCCGTGAACTCTCTGGGTTACCTGCGGGTTATGTTCACCGTGGAGGACATCGACGAGACGCTCGCCCGGCTCAGGGAGCGGGGCGCAGAGCTCATCGACGAAGTGGTCCAGTACAAAGACATGTACCGGCTCTGCTACATCCGAGGCCCTGAAGGGATTCTCATCGGGCTGGCTCAAGAGCTCGGACAGTAGATTTCCTGATCAGGAGATGGCCCAGGTGGCAGCAGGCCCCTCATCCTGCTGTGTCGACGGCGATTCCGTGACCCCTGCGAGCGTTGAGGGGAATTTCCTAGTCGTGGGTCGAATTCCGGAACGTTCGTTCGACATGACGAAACGCTGCACACGAAGATGCCGCTGGTGTGGACTGACTGACCGGAAAGCTGGTATGACCGATTGACACAAGGCGCTAGTCAAAAGATTCAAAGGCCTTTGTAATGCAGGTCAGAAAAATCTCCCAAGCAGCTCAAATATCTCTATGGGGAATTATGGAGAAATGAGCCAGTTATGAAGCATCCTGGCTACGGGATGCACATTTTTGTACCGCTTTGCAAATCATCCCAGTTGGCCTAAGATCCAGCCGTCCCGATTCTTGAGACGCCTCGGGCTGAGAAGTGCCATCCCTCTACGGAATCAAAAGGGAATGAACGTCGACAAAATACATCTGAAACTCACCGCTCAGCTGGAACGTGCGGCCGGAACGGGTGAAGCGGAGGTCGACTGTGAATCCAAGCAGTCGCTGGGAATCATTTTGGCTCGCTTGACGAAAATCTATCCGGAGACCACTGCGATCCTTGGACAGACCTGTCAGCTGGAGTTGTCTCAGGGAGCATTGCCTCCAGGTCTGCTGGTGATCCGAGATTCAACAGTCATCCCTGCACGGTTGGAAACTACTGTCTCAGCAGGTGATCGATTGACCTTAATGCTGATGATTAGCGGAGGATAGGGAAGCCCCAATGGCTTGAACTCAGCTTTAAAGACAGTGCAACAACTGGATGCTTTTATGGAGTTGTCGGACGAAGAACGGGAAATTTATTCGTGGCAATTGGATGTCCGGGATTTTGGCGAAGCTGGTCAGCGCAAACTGAAAGGGGCGAGCGTTCTGATCAGCCGAGTCGGCGGGCTCGGGTCTCTCGTTGCCTATGAACTTGCTGCAGCTGGAATCGGTCGCCTCATTCTCGCTCATGCAGGCAATGTTCAACTTCCAGACCTGAACCGGCAACTGCTGATGACGCATGATGCAGTGGGAAAATCACGAATCGAATCGGCCACGCGACGTCTGAAGGAACTCAACCCGCGGTTGGAAATTGTGAGCGTGCCCGAGAATATCTGTCGGGAGAATGCCGACCAGATCGTCAGCATGGCAGATTGTGTCGTCGACGCTGCCCCGATGTTTCAAGAACGGTTGGCGATGAATGATGCTGCCGAACGTCAGGGGAAACCTGTTGTCGAAGCGGCAATGTACGAATTGGAGGCATCATTGACCATCATTCATCCTCCCCAAACACTCCGCTTTCGAGAGTTCGTGCCTGAAGTTCCTCCCGGATGGCAACGCCGCTTTCCGGTTTTCGGAGCTGTCAGCGGGACCGTGGGGTGTCTGGCAGCGATGGAAGTGATCAAATTAGTGGCGAACTTCGGGGAACCGCTAATGAACAGGATGCTGAGGGTTGACCTGCGATCAATGCAGTTTGATATCATTCAGTTACGGGCAAATTGAGAAAATGGCCCAAAAGGATCTTGGCAACCGCCTCCCGCAATTCGTCCAGCCGAGATTATTCCCGCCTGTTCAAATCCGTACTGATCGCCCCCCCTCATGCCAAGATCCGAGCAGAAGTCGAATTCACTCTTGTCGATCGGCCATCTTTCTGCATGGTGGATCTCCTGGTGCATCTGCATGGCGATGCCACTCATGGAGATCCATGCGGCAGACTGGCCCATGTGGAGGTTTGATGCGGGACGGACAGCTGCATCCCCGGAAAACCTCCCGGATGAGCTTCAGCTTTTATGGACGCTGAAAGGCTCGCCTCGAGTGCAGGCCTGGGATGATCCGCTGAACCTGGATCTGATGAGTTACGACCGGCTGTTCGAACCGATCGTGATGGACGGCCGGATGTTCGTCGGCTACAGCGATCGTGATAAAGTGTCCGCGTTCAATACAGAGACCGGCGAAGAACTGTGGTCCTACTTTACGGATGCCCCTGTTCGCCTGGCGCCCGCTGGCTGGAATGGAGCGGTGTACATCACCAGCGACGATGGGAAGCTGCACTGCGTCGATGCAGTCTCCGGACGCTTAAAGTGGCAATTTGACGGCACTGCCGGGCCTCGGAAGGTCTTGGGAAATCGTCGTCTGATCTCCGCCTGGCCCGCCCGAGGCGGCGCGGTCATCCGTGGTGGCAAGGTCTACTTCGCGACCAGCATCTGGCCGTTTATGGGCGTATTCATCTACTCGCTGGATGCTGAGACAGGAGCCGTGGAGTGGGTTAACGATTCGACAGGGTCCACCTATATCAAGCAACCTCACAGCGCGCCCGCTTTTGCTGGAGTCGCACCTCAGGGGGCACTCGTAGCAACTGGGACAGACTTGATCGTCCCGGGCGGCCGTTCGATTCCCGCGATCTTTGACCGCAAGAGTGGTGAGTTAAGGTATTTCGAACTGGCAGCCTCGGGGAAAGGAACGGGAGGGTCTTTCGTCGCTGCGAATGACAAGTCGTATTTCGTTCATACCCGTGGGAAGGGGGTCCGTGAATTTCGTCTTTCCGATGGAAAGCGAACAGAATTCGCACCGAATGAACCAGTACTGCACCAGGGCTTTGTCTATTCCGCTGAAGTCAATCAGGATGGCGTGCCGGTTGTGCGAGCCTATAACGCTGCCAGAGAATTGATCTGGGAAGTCAACGCGGACGGGCGAGGGGATCTGATTCTTGCAGGGGACCGACTCTACTCTGCCGGTCCCGCTGGACTGTTTGCAATTTCACTCGCCGAACAATCGCCCCGCGTCGTTTGGACAACCACTGTCGAAGGGCAAGTGGAACGACTGCTGGCTGCGGACGAGAAGCTTTTCGCGGTCACGCTGGAGGGTGATCTCTTGGCTTTTGCTGCTTCGAGCAACAAAACGGCAGTTCAAATCTCGGAAATGCTGAAACCTGTCGTTGTCCCAGTTGAAGCACAACAACAGGCCCAAAAGTTGTTGGCGTCGGGGGATGCGGAAGGGTACGCGCTGTGGTATGGCGCGGCTGATGAATCCCTGATCCACGCCATCGCTGCAGTCTCCCCATTTATTCAGCTGGCAGTTGTCGATGAGGATGCTGAAAGGGTGGATCGCTTACGCCGTAGTTGGGATGCCGCCGGGCTGCAGGGAAAAGTGACTGCTCACCACGCGACTCCCACTGGGTTTGATGCGTCCCCGTATCTTGCTCAGCTCGTCGTTGTCGGGGCGGAGCTCAGCAATTCGTTATCGGCAGATCCGATCGCACTCACAAAAGTTTACAGCTCAGTGCGACCGTATGGAGGCGTATTGCAGTTGCGTGCCAGCGGCGACGCTCGCAACCAGATTGCCGAGCAAGTGCGTGCCGCCCAGCTGGAGCAGGCCAAAATCGAATTGACCGATGAAGCAGTGATCGTGCGCCGAGAAGGAGCGTTACCGGGATCAGCGAACTGGACACACCAGTATGGAAACGTTGCGAACACGGGAAAGTCGGATGATCGCAGAGTCCGATTGCCGTTAGGCATTTTGTGGTTCGGCGGAAGCAGTCATCTGGACGTGTTGCCGCGACATGGACATGGACCGCCGCAACAGGTAGTCGATGGCCGGTTATTCATTCAAGGCATCAACGTTCTCAGTGCCCGGGATGTCTACACTGGGCGCGTCTTATGGAGACGGCAGTTCGAGAACCTCGGCACTTTTGACGTTTACTACAACGAAACGTACGCAGAGACACCGCTGGATACTTCCTACAACCAGGTGCATATTCCAGGAGCGAACGGTCGAGGGACAAACTATGTCGTCACTCCGGACAGCATTTACCTGGTCGAGGGGGCCAACTGCCATGTGCTGGAGCCCGCAACCGGAGAGACCAGACAGATCGTTCCACTTCCCCAGGACAATCCCAATGAGCCACAGGACTGGAGTTACCTGGGTGTTTATGAAGATGTCCTGATTGCGGGTGTTGGCTTTGCACGATATCGCGACCGGCTGGGCCTGTCGTTTGCCGAGGAAGAAAAGGACCTGCGTGGAAATAAACTCGGGTTCGCATCGAAAAGTCTGGATCGTGCCGGGAGCCTTGGACTGATCGGGTTTGATCGCAAGACCGGACGCCAGCTATGGAGAGTCAACGCAGAGCACAGCTTCTGGAACAATGGCATCGTTGCTGGTCAGGGACATATTTTCTGTCTGGATCGTCTCCCGAAGACAGTGGAAGATAAACTGCGTCGCCGAGGCAAGTCTCAGGCAGAGTCCTATCGCATCGTCGCTCTGGATGCGAAGACAGGGGAAATCGCATGGGAAAAGAGGGACGGTGTTTTCGGAACGTGGCTCAGCTATTCCGACAAACACGACCTCCTGCTGCAGGCAGGTGCGGCTGCCAGCGATCGCCTGTCTGTCGAAGTCGATCACGGAATGACGGTGTACCGGGGCAAGGATGGGGAAATACTCTGGTCCAAACCGGATCTCAAGTATTCCGGCCCCTGCATCCTGCATAATGATCTCATCATCACTAACGCCAATTCGTACCGGGAATCTGCGGGAGCGTTTTCACTGCTGACCGGCGAACCCGATGAGATCAAGAACCCGCTCACGGGTGAGCGGGCACCGTGGAAAATCACTCGTACTTACGGTTGTAATACCATCATTGCGAGTGAGCATCTGTTGACGTTTCGTTCCGGTGCAGCGGGCTTCTATGACCTGTCCACACATGGGGGCACGGGAAACTTCGGCGGATTCAAATCAGGTTGCACCAGCAATCTGATCGCTGCGGGAGGGGTCCTCAATGCCCCCGACTATACGCGCACCTGCAGCTGTGCTTATCAGAATCAGACATCGCTGGCCCTGGTGCATATGCCGGAGATTGAACTCTGGACCGTGAATCAGCTGGCCTCGATCAAGGAAGTCGGCAAGCGGGTCGACTCAGTTGGAATTAACTTCGGAGCTCCCGGGCACCATCGCGCTGCGGATGGATTGCTGTGGATCGAGTCCCCCAGTGTGGCCGGGGAAATTTCTCCATTGGAGATCACGCAGGATTCCACAATGAAGGTGTACCGTCGGCATTCGAATGCAATCTCTCACCCGGATTATCCTTGGGTCTTCGCATCGGGAATCTCCGGAGAAGGCGAAATCGAAATCTCCACCGTGATCCGCAGTCAAGAAAAACCGGAAGAGAAAAAAACGGGTGCCGGGAAAACCGCGCCAGCCAAGTTGGAACCTCCCAAAGTTCCCGGAAAACCATTGGCTTACAATGTCCGGTTGTTTTTCGGTGTTCCAAAGGGGGTACTTTCTCCGGGGGCCATAACGTTCGACGTCGTCATCGACGATGTCACAGTTCTCAGCGACGTGACGATCGAAGAAGGACAGACCGAGATCCGGGAATTACCTGAAGTTCTTCTTGGCGATTCGTTCCGTGTCCGCCTGAATTCTAAAGAAGGTTCGCCAGTTCTTTCCGGAATCGAACTCCGACGCTGTTCAAAATAACGACTATCCCCAAAAGCAGAATTCATGGGATTACTGTTGAAGCGGCTCCTCCCACTACTGGTGATCTGGATGACGCCTGCAATCCTGCTGGCGTGTTCAGTTCCGGTTTTCCGCTACGCTCTGGATCACTGGTCGGCGGACCCGTATCGCGTCTTCATTTATCATGATCAGGACCTGAGCGAATCAGATCTCAAATTGCTTTCCCAAGCGTCTCATGACGAGCACGGGAGGTCCAATTTCACCATTCGCACGGTCAATCTCCGAAGTCAACTTTCTGTTCTGGATCAGGCCCGGTGGGATGAACTGCCAGACAAGTCGACTCCACGGCTCGTCGTTCAATATCCAGAGCAGACAGGAGAATCGGCCGGTTTGAAAGAGCTGGCATTTGGATCAGCTCCCTGGAACGAATCAGAACTGCATCGCCTGATTTCTTCGCCCCTTCGAGTTGAGCTGGGAAAGCGTCTGATCGACGGAGAGGTTGTTTGGCTCTTTCTGGAATCAGAGAACGAGGCGGACAATAGCCGCCTCTTCGAACTTCTCAACCAGCAGCTCACTCTTCTGCAGGAGACTCTCACGCTGCCGGAAGTGAAGACGGAAGATTTGGTCGATCAATCCACTTCGCCCGATGGCTGGAAAATTCGCTTTTCGACGCTGCGGATCTCGCGAAATGATCCCGCTGAAAAATGGCTGGTGGAGATGCTGCTGGCAAGCGAACCCGATTTGCAAGATGCAGAACTTGTCGACAAGCCGATGGTCTTTCCCGTGTTTGGACGTGGGCGGGTGCTGTACGCGCTGGTCGACAACGGGATCAATTCCGGCACAATTGCAGAGGCGGCCACATTTCTGACAGCTGCCTGCCAATGCACCGTTAAAGCCGATAATCCAGGCGTCGAATTGCTGATTCCTGCGAGATGGGATCAGATCGTCCCCATGACCAGACCATCGTCCAATGATGTCCCATTAATCGGTCTGGGAACGGGGGCACGGGACTCAGCAACGATTACCGCAGGCTCCGCAAACATGCCAATCGCTGCCGTCGAAGTTGGCGAGATTCAGAAATCCACTCCTGTTACAGATTCTTCCTCCACGCCGATCGTCCCGCCGGCAACACTTGCTGAGGCGGTTTCTTCAGCCACGCCAAATTCGGCACCAGTCAATGACCATTCCGTGATCTGGCAGTCGTCCATCGCGTTACTTGTCATCGGTGGGATCATCTTTTTCGTAAACGGAATGCTCCTGATGCGCCGCAGATGATGGGCCGATTGTGAGAAATCATGTGGGGTCATCAACGCTCAGTCCCCCCTACTCCGGATCCAGCAATGACAGACGTGATCAAAAGTTAAAAGATGATTTTGAGCACAGTCTCCCAGATAACCAGTCAAGTACGCTGGGGCAATGTCCATGAACTTATCTCATTTGATCTTTCGCGAGATCTCGCATCGAAAGTTGAACTTCATTCTGTCCTCAATGGCGGTGGCGGTCGCAGCTCTGTCGATTGTGGCGTGTGAGATGGTCATTCGCAGTGATGCGGAAATGACACGACGGATCATGGCGGAAAAGCAGGCAGAGACTGAAGCTGCCATCGAGAAAAAAATTCAGGCTGTTGAAGCAGCCGGAGCGGATCTCGAAGATGCGATCCGAAAGCAGATGAAAGGGCTTGGGTTCAACGTCCTGATCCTTCCTGCAAATCAGGATCCCTCGGAGCTGCACCTGCACGGATCATTGACACAAACAATGCCGGAGAGTTACGCCCAACAGCTTGCAGACTCAAAGATCATGACGATCAATCACTTGTTACCCACTGTTCTGAAACAGGTGCGATGGCCGGAACGTGAGCTGGATGTCATTTTGTACGGAACACGTGGAGAAGTCCCGCAGATGCACCGCGACTTGAAGAAGCCGGTACTCGATGCGGTCGCTCCCGGACAGATGGTCGTCGGCTATGCCCTACATCAAAAACTCGGCCTCAAGGTTGGGGACAAGGTGACGTTCATGGGTCAGGAGTTCACGATTTCACGACTCCATCCTGAGCGCGGATCGAGTGACGATGTCACTTTGTGGATCGACCTTGGACAAGCGCAGGAGCTGCTGGGACTGCAGAATTTAATTCATGCAATTCTCGCACTGGAATGCGAATGCGCGGGTGACCGCATTACGCAGATTCGGCAGGAGATCGCTGGAATCCTCCCCGGAACCCAGGTAATGGAAAGATACTCACAAGCGTTGGCCCGGGCGGAAGCGCGCAGTAAAGCCAAGCAGGTCGCTGAAGAGTCCCTTTCCCAAGAACGCCAGGCAGGAGAAGCGGCCCTCGCCCGCGAGTTGGCGGCCCGCACCCGTTTGCAAGAACATCACCAAAAGATGGTCGCGACAATCGTACCGCTAATGATGATTCTCGCTGCCGTTGCGGTTGGAACACTGGCGTACCTGAATGCCCGTGCCCGCCGCGAAGAGATCGGCATTTTCCGAGCTCTCGGCTTTCGAACTCGACAGATCCTCAGCGTTTTTCTGGGAAGAGCGGTTCTCTCTGGCGTCATCGGCGGAATCACCGGGACGCTGCTGGGCGTCATTGTCGGCATCACGCTGGGCCCTGTGCTGGACTCTGCTGACGCCACATTGAGCCAAGGATTGGCTGAGGTCATCATGGCATCACGGGAATTCCTCGCGACTCTGATCGCAGCTCCTGTGCTCGCCATCGCCTTGGCCATTGTCGCCAGCTGGCTTGCTGCTGCTTCTGCGGCGAACCAGGATGCAGCTGTGATTCTGCAGGGAGAATGACGTCCGATGATATTCCAAATCGATCAAGTGACCAAAAAGTATCGCGGCCCCAGTGCCGTTGTGACAGCACTTGACGGCGTGTCACTTCAGGTCGAAACGGGAAGCTTCATCGCCATTCGCGGTCCCAGCGGTTGCGGGAAATCGACGCTATTATTAACCGCTGGCACGTTGCTCTCTCCAGATCAGGGCGAAGTTCAGATCGTGGGTGAACTTCCCTATCGAATGAACAGCGATGACCGCGCGCGATTTCGAGCACGGCAAATTGGATTCGTTTTCCAGCAGTTTCATCTAGTCCCTTATCTGAGCGTGCTGGACAACGTCCTCGCTCCCACACTGGCATTGCAGCAATTGTCGGGAGATGGAATCACCTCCGAAACGCGCCGCTATGCGAGTGAACTGCTCAAGCGATTCGGGCTGGAACACCGTTCCGATCACACCACCACACAGCTCAGCAGTGGCGAACGACAGCGATGCGCCCTGGCCCGCGCACTGTTGAATCGACCTAAGATTCTGCTGGCAGACGAACCGACAGGAAACCTCGATCCGGAAAACGCGAAAGTCGTTTTGAATTACCTGCGAGCATTCGCGGAGGACGGGGGCACGGTCCTCCTCGTGACCCATGACGATAAAGCGGCAAGTGTCGCAGACAAGACGCTGTGGATGCATCAGGGCCGGTTAAGTGAATGCGAAGTGGTCCCGTTTCATGATTCGTAACAATCGATTTCTGCAAAATCGTCTGGGCGCAGTGAACCCCGTGCTGGCCACGCTGGGAGGATTCGTCGTCGCGGTGATTCTGCTGGTACTTCTCCTGCCCCGTGGAGAGCGACAAAGCCAGCGTGAGAAACGTCCGCTGGTCATCCTGGCGGCTGCTGGTCTTCGTGCTCCTCTGGAAGAAATCCTTCAGCAATATCACAAAGAGATGGGGGTCGAGACGCAGGTACAGTATGGCGGCTCGAACTTGCTCCTGAATCAATTGAAGGTCAATAAGTTTGAGAATCCGGACCTTTATCTCGCTGCAGACTCGTTCTATACCGAACGAGCGATCAACGAAGGACTCGCGGCAGAAGTGATTCCGCTGGCACGGCAGGAACCGGTCATTGCCTATCGCCGCGGTGCGCAGCCAGCCACTGCTTCCTGGGAAGATCTTCTCAGCAAAGGCGTACGATGGTCATTGGCCGACCCTGAACAGACAGCCGTGGGACGGGCAACGCGCAAACTCCTGCAGACGATTCCCGGACATAGCGGATTACCTGATGGAAGTAATGCTGAATCGCTTTGGAAGCGACTTGAAACACAGACAACGCAGGCCGGTGTGTTCAAAGCAACCGTCAATGATGTCGCCAACGACATCAAGATTGGTGCCGTCGATGTGGGTATTGTCTGGAGTTCCACGGTCGCGAATCCGGAGTATCGGGACCATCTAGTCGCAATTCGATTTTCGGAATTGCCGGAAACGGCCAGCCTCGCCAACATTTATGATGAGGTCAGCGTCGCGGTACTGACGGTTTCATCACGTCCCACGGAGGCGCTCCGGCTGGCGCGATTCATCGGTGCCGCAGATCGTGGACTCCCCGTATTCAAGGCCGCCGGCTTAACTCCACTCGAAGGGGACGTCTGGTCCCCGGTTCCAGAGATCACGTTCTTCTGCGGAGCGGTCAATCGCCGGGCCATCGAACCAGTTCTGGAGACCTTTCAAAAGCGAGAAGGGGTCGTCGTCAACACTGTCTTTGATGGCTGCGGAATTCTGACGAGCAGGATGGGGACCATGATCGGTCAAAAGCAGTCCGCAGGCTTTCCGGATGTGTACATGGCCTGTGACCGCTATTATCTCGACAATGTCAAGGACTGGTTTCAGGAAGATGTCGACGTTTCGAAAACCGAAATCGTGCTCGTCGTCCCGAAAGGAAGCCAAAAGGTTGCATCCATTGAGGACCTGGTCAAACCGGGGGTCCGCGTCTCATTAGGAGAGCCGGATCAGTGCACCATTGGGGCCTTGACGCGACGATTACTCAATCAGGCCGGGATCTACGAGAAACTCAAGGAAAAACAGTTGCAGACCGGAGAAGTCGTCATTGAAAAATCGTCCTCTGCCTTGATCGTACCGGACGTACTGACGGGCCATGTGGATGCCGCGATTGCATATCGGAACGACGTCATGACTCATGGAGATGCGGTCGATGTCATCGCCATCGATTCTCCTTTTACGCTGGCGATTCAACCGCTCAGCATTGCCCGAAACAGTCAGCACAAACAACTTGTGCGCCGCCTGTATCGTCAGGTCGAACAAGCTGAAAAGCAGTTTGAATCCGTCGGTTTTGACTTCCTGTTAGGGACTCGGGCGAGGTCACGTTGACGGTTCCACCAAGTCAGCCTCAACACGAATGCGGTATACCGCCAAACCGCCGGTTTATGGCGGTTTCGGACCGATTATTCTTGACGTGCATGGCACTCATTGGCGGCGTCTATGTCCTCTTGATTGCGGGCATGTTACTTGCCGACGTTGCCTACATGTTGCAGCAAAGCTTGGCAGCAGCTCCGGAAGATGCAGGCTGGATGTCATTCATATCACACAGCCCCATCCTGAAAGCACTCCGAGACCATAAGATCCGCTATTCAATCCGTTTAAGTCTGGTTTCATGTTCCCTGTCCGCGCTGTTCTCCGTTCTCGTGGCTGTTCCGCTCGGCTACCTGATGTCACAGACGCGGTTCCCAGGCCGTAAACTGCTGGATGCGTTTCTGGATATCCCGATTGTTCTGCCACCTCTGGTGATTGGACTGAGTCTGCTAATCCTGTTTCAGTTTACGTTGTTTTCGTGGATTGCCCCATTGGTGGTTTACCAGGTTCCTGCGGTCATCCTCGCTCAATTTTCGGTGGCCTGCGCCTTTTCAGTCCGAACCATGAAGGCAACATTCGACCACATCGATCCGCGTTGTGAGCAAGTGGCCCGGACACTGGGATGCAGCCGGTTTCAAGCGTTTTCACGGGTGGTCTTTCCCGAGGCGGATCGCGGGATCGTAACAGCCTTCACGCTCGCATGGGCACGGTCGCTGGGAGAATTCGGACCACTACTGGTGTTTGCTGGTGCGACCCGCATGAAAACCGAGGTGCTCTCGACAACCGTTTTTCTGGAACTGAACGTGGGCAACCTGGAGGGGGCCGTCGCTGTCTCTCTGATCATGGTGATCGGTGCGGTGATTGTATTGATGCTGACACGGCAATTTGGGAGCGCGCCTTATGAGGAGATTCAGCTGAAGTCAGCGAGCGTCCTCGGCGAAATAAACAGGAGTGATGCATGATCACGCTGAAGGATGTCACTGTCACCTCAGGACATTTCGTTCTGAAGAATATCTCGCTGGAAGTCCCCACTGGAGGCTACGGCGTACTGATTGGAAAAACCGGGTGCGGTAAGACGACGATTCTGGAATCGATTCTCGGGCTACGTCCTGTCCACGCGGGAAAAATTCTTCTGGGTGGAGAGGACGTCTCCCAACTTTCACCCTCATTGCGTGGCGTCGGCTATGTCCCTCAGGATGGAGCACTGTTCTCCCGGATGCCCGTCCGTCAGCATCTGAGTTTCGCACTGGAAATACGACGAGTCTCGACAGCGGAAATCAACAGACGCGTCTCTGAGCTGGCGGAGTTGCTGGATATTGCCTCTCTCCTGGACCGAGTCCCCCGCAGATTGAGCGGCGGGGAACGCCAGCGGGTCGCCCTCGGGCGTGCACTCTCGTTCAATCCCAGAATCCTTTGTCTGGATGAACCACTCAGTGCACTGGACAGCCAAACGCGGCAGCAGATGTGCGATCTTCTGATAGAGATTCGAAAACGCACCGGAGTGACGACACTTCATGTGACCCATAATCTGGACGAAGCCCAACGGCTGGCCGCACCGTTGTTTCAATTGATCGATGGACGCGTTGAGATTGTTTCCGGCTCGAGTGCCTCGAAGTAATACGCTCCTTCAGTCCAATTGATGTCAACGCAGTGACGTTCGTCGTCTGTCTAAAGCTGAGGCTCAAAATAGCAGTTGGAAAGTGCGCAGCCTGATTATGGTGCTGAACCACTTCACACGTAGCTACGGCCACTCAGCCATTCTCACAAGCTGCACTTTCGAGACGGCGATGCACTTTCGTTGTCCAGAACCTTGTCATCAAACCGGCAGTCAAAACGTGACTTGAATTAGATCATTTCTGGAGGCCGCACTGCGGGACATTGACAGACCGGAAAACTGGCGACATCCCCCCCCATTACGTGGTCAATAAGGACTAAATAATGTCGTAGGGCGGCCACCAGACGATGCCAGCGGCCGCCCTCAAAGTGACCTCAAACCAGTACGCGCCACCCACAAATCAATCAGATCCATCCGTGGAATTAGCGCGAGACACGCCCGGTCGAAGTGAAAAGGCCCCAAAATCGCGCTTTTTGAAGCGAGGGACAAGTGTGGCGCTAGTGTGTTCACACTACGGAATCGAAGGGCTCTGAGCACTTGACAAAACACTACAAAGAAAGGCTCAATGCCGTCTCTGCCGCTGTATGCTCCACAGGCCAATCGAGTCAGAATTCGCCTTGGAATGACAGCCGTATTGACGACCGATTATTCGAGTTGACCTCCAGTCGGTGAGTTGCACCCGCCAAAAGGTGAGTTTGGTGGCAGAAGGCTGAACACAGCGAGAACAGTAACATCGATCTGGCACGAGCTTAGCTGCCTGTTCCGGTATATAACTCGGATTCGCAAAAGTTGCGTCACTGGCGTCACGTGAACGCAACCTGTTTCACTACAAATCCTTAATTGATGACGCTATTTTGGACGCAAATATTTCGTGTGTCATCTTGTGTCACCAGATCTCAACAGCATGAAAAAGACTCCTCAACTTTGTTTTGTTCAGTTTATGCACCCTAGTAAGGAGCATCGTCCGGATTCCAACGGTTTCAAAAAATGGAACACAGGTGCTCACAAGCGAAAATTCCTTGAAGTCCATGGGAGATGTATTCGAGGCGATGAAGACTACAACGGCCCATTGCATTTGTGGGGGGAGTGGGAGCCTGAGTCCGAGGTAATTTCAACAATCGATCGCCCGGTCCCGGACGGCCCGCAATTCATTTACCGCCCTTTTTACTATCGTCCCGTTTCCTATACAGGTCTCCAGAATACGGACCCATTCGTGTTCGGGGCGTTCTACTACTCCGGCTGCAAGCAGTTCAATGCGAAAGGAGCAACTCAGCTTCGATCTCTGGAGAGAGGTTCGGTCGTGCTCTTCGGCTCGCAAGTCTCCCGTAAATTTGTCATCGACACGGTCTTTGTTGTCGATCGCTGGGAAGACCATTCCCGTGAGAATTTTCCATCGTTTGAAAGCAAGGTTTCGAACACCTTCATGGATGTCACTCTTAAACCGTGGCATTGGGGGCAGGCCGAGGAATCCCATTGCCATGTCGAAGACAACTCATCACTGCGTCTCTATTGGGGAGCAACCTACGAATCTCCAGTGGATGGAATGTTCAGTTTTTTTCCAGCATCGCCCACAGAAGAAACCCCTAATGGATTCGCCCGACCGTGGATTCGAATTCCAGGTATTCAGATCGGAAGAGCGTCGTGTAGGGAAAGAGTGTAGATCTCGG
>CALLWY010000093.1 GCA_938015865.1 uncultured Planctomicrobium sp. | reverse complement strand
CGAAATGTTCCCCGCGAGCGGATGATGGAAGTGGCGGAGCATTATTACCACTTCGATGGCGTCAGCCCCATCAACCAGCAGAATCGGGAATTGATCGAAGCGGTTCGCCAGCGTCTCCCTTCTTACGGGATTGACCTTCCGATCTTCTGGGGAAACCGGAACTGGACGCCGCTCCTGACCGACACAGTCAGGGAGATGGGAGAGGCGGGAGTGAAGCGGGCGATTGCCTTTGTCACGGCCGCGCACAGTTCCTATTCGGGGTGCCGCCAGTATCGTCTAAACATTGAGGATGCACGCTCAGCGGCCGGTCCGGACGCTCCACAGATCGATAAAATCCGGGTCTTCTATAATCATCCTGACTTTATTTTTGCCTCTGCGGATCGTGTGCGGGCGGCTTTGGAGGAACTCCCGTCGTCCCTGAGGGATGAGGCGCAGATTGCGTTCACGGCCCACAGTATTCCCCTGTCCATGGCGAAGACCTGCGCGTATGTGCAGCAACTGCAGGAGAGCTGCCGACTGGTCGCTGAAGAACTTCAGATCCCCGATGAGCGATGGAGTCTGGTCTACCAGAGTCGGAGCGGACGACCGGAAGACCCCTGGCTGGAACCGGATATTCTCGACCATCTTCAGAATCTGAAGGAGCAGGGGAGCCCAGCAGTCGTTATTGTCCCGATCGGGTTTCTCTCGGATCATATGGAAGTTCTTTATGATCTCGACGAAGAGGCTCACCAGCTCTGTCAGTCTCTGGGAATACCGATGGTGCGGGCCGGCACCGTTGGGACCCATCCCCGGTTTGTGGAGATGGTCTGCCAGCTCATTGCCGAACGGGTCCTCAACCGGACACCTCGGGCCGCCATTGGTCGGGATGGCCCCGCATGGGATGTCTGTCCGGACGATTGTTGCCCCGCGCCGGTATTTCCCCATCGGAGGTCGCAGTAGACTGCGGTCATTGCATTCTGTTGCCAGCTCTCAGTCTGAATTCCCTCGGTGAGATCGGATCGTCCCCATGAAATCCGCTGTGACCATCAGCCTTGTTTCAGAAGCACGAGAGGGACCGTTCGTCTTCAAAGACGATTTCGCAGTTGCGGTGGAAAAAGCAGCGTCGCTTGGCTTCGATGCCGTTGAACTCTTTTTTCCTGATCCTGAGGTCATCCCGCTGAATGAGCTGCGTTCAATACTGAATGGATCAGGGCTCAACGTCGCTGCCGTTGGGACGGGAGCAGGGATGCTTCGGCATCAACTCAGTCTGGTCGACCAGAATCCGGAGAAACGACGGGCTGCCCGGGAATACATCACTCGGATGATCCAGTTCGGGGGAGAATTGGGGGCTCCTGCAATTATTGGATCGA
Organism: uncultured Planctomicrobium sp.; assembly: GCA_938015865.1. GTDB lineage: Bacteria > Planctomycetota > Planctomycetia > Planctomycetales > Planctomycetaceae > Planctomicrobium. Next base: position 62,327 of record CALLWY010000093.1, on the reverse strand, counting down.
TGCAGGGGAGGTGGACTCCAGAGCAGGGGCGAGAGCAGGCTTTGGACTTGCTTGCTGAAGGCCTTCACGAACTTGGTGCAGCGGCTGCCAGATGGTCAGTTCCACTTCTCTACGAACCCCTGAATCGTTACGAGACGAACTTGCTGCGGACGCAGGGGGAGGCTGCTGCATTTCTTAAGCAGCACGGTATTCAGAACATCCGTTTACTGGCGGACCTCTTTCACATGAACATCGAGGAAGTCAGCATCGAAGAGGGGTTGCGAGCCGGAGCGGAATTTCTCGGGCATGTTCATTTTGTCGACTCCAATCGGCGTCCGGCAGGATATGGGCATCTCGACTTTGCCTCCATCACTGCCGTCCTGCGGGAAATCGGGTATGACGGTTATCTTTCCGCAGAGGCGTTTGCCTGGCCTGATTCCGACACCGCAGCTGCGAAAACAATGGAGACCTTTCGAAAATTTGTTCGCTGAAGGAGTGACATTTGCTGTAGTTTTGATGCATTGCTCACGACACAGTCACCGCTCTGCTTGCATGAATTTGCGCGATAATGACATTCATTTTGCTCAATAGGCAAAACAGAATTGTCCGGATATTGTGATGCCAAGTGCTCGCAGCAGCATATGAGTTGGAACGATTGATTGCCGGTGTCTGACAGCGCGTGCTGATCCCTGCCAGTTGTTCCAACAAAGTGCGGGCTTGAAGGTGGACTGCGATGAAGGCTCTCGTCAAACGTCACTCGGAACCTGGGCTCTGGCTGGAAGATGTTCCTGAGCCAACCATTGGAATCAACGATGTTCTGATTCGGGTCGAGAAAACGGGGATTTGTGGGACTGACCTGCACATCTACAACTGGGACTCCTGGGCTCAGAAAACGATTCCGGTCCCGATGGTGGTGGGGCACGAATTCGTCGGGGAAGTCGTCTCCGTGGGGAGCAATGTTCACGATTTCTATCCCGGGGAAATCGTCAGCGGAGAAGGGCACGTTGTCTGCGGACATTGCCGAAACTGTCTGGCAGGACGACGCCATCTCTGTGCTGCGACTCAGGGGATTGGAGTGAATCGTCCCGGGGCATTTGCTGAGTACATCGCCATTCCACAAACAAATGTTTGGCACCATTCCCCGGACATTGACCGTGAAGTGGCCTCCATCTTCGATCCGTTCGGCAACGCGGTTCACACCGCTCTTTCATTCGACCTGCTTGGAGAAGATGTCCTGATCACCGGAGCTGGCCCGATTGGCTGTATGGCGGCTGCAGTGGCCCGATATGCAGGGGCTCGCTATGTCGTCGTGACGGACGTTAACCCGTGGCGCCTGGAACTGGCTCAGTCGATGGGAGCCACGCGCGTGGTCGATGTCCGCAAGGAAAAGCTGGCAGACATTCAGAAAGAACTCGGAATGAAAGAGGGGTTTGACGTCGGACTGGAAATGTCCGGAAACGCAACCGCCTTTCAGGACATGCTGGCGAATATGTGCCACGGCGGGAAGATTGCCATGCTGGGAATCCCGTCCACGCCAATTGCGATCGACTGGAACACCGTGATCTTCAACATGCTGACGATCAAGGGGATCTACGGGCGCGAGATGTACGAAACCTGGTACAAGATGACGGTGATGCTACAGGGGGGGCTCGACATCCGGAATGTCATTACCCACCGGTTCGCCGCTGCGGAATTCGAGAAGGGGTTTGAGGTGATGAACTCCGGTCAGTCCGGTAAGGTCATTCTCGACTGGACCCAGTTCTGAACCGTTCGGGTGGAGATCCCTTCAGGGGTAATTTCAATTCGTTGCAGGGTCATATCGGGATGAATCGAACCAGGTCCCGACATGACCCTGAGTTTTTGTAAGGCGTTATACCTTCTTTACAAATTCCGATTTCAACTGCATTGCGCCGAAACCGTCGATCTTGCAGTCGATGTCGTGATCCCCATCGACTAATCGAATGTTTTTAACTTTGGTCCCCGATTTCAGAACGGACGAAGCCCCTTTGACTTTCAGATCCTTGATGACCATGACGGTATCGCCGTTGTTCAGGATGTTCCCGTTGGCATCTTTCCAGACTCGCCCTTCTTCTGTTGCAGGAGCTGCATCGGCACTCCATTCATGAGCACATTCCGGGCAGACGAGCAGGTTGCGGTCCTCGTAGGTATAGGGGGATTTGCACTGGGGGCAGGGGGGCAACTCGCTCATCACACTCTCCTCATCAACGCGAATCATCCGGCGAATGGGTGGACCACCTCAGCAGGGCGTTTCTCATCCGCCAAAAAAGAAAGATGCCGCACACCTGTTGAGCGGCATCATGGATTTTCGGAATCGTATCACACCGGCTGCGGCGAGTCTCGTCCGACAAACTGTCCGGCAGGCAAGATTCCTGGACGTCGCGTTAGGGTTTCCCCCGTGCAGGGGCCGGGAAACCTCCCGCCGGCTGAATTTCAATGTCCTTCACCCCGGAACTCCCTCGCATCGCGCCGCTGATCCCCAGAAGTTCGGGATGCCGTGCCACTTTATCGGTGAACAGTCGCAGGTCATTCAGAATCGGCTCGGCGTTCTCCAGCAGGACCGTCAACGCAGCGGAAGATCGCTCCAGATTCCTGTAGAGAGCTGGATCGGAGGCAAATTTCTGGAGAGTTCCCTCTTTTGTATTCAATGCCTGTGAGAAATGGTTCAGCTCGGTCAGGAGCGATTCCAGTTGGATCAGACTTCCGGAAAGTTTGCGGACAATGACGTCGCTTTCTTCCGCAAGTGGGGCGGTTGCTTTCTGAATCGTATCGAGATTGGTGCCGATCTGTTCGATTGCCGCGCGAGCCGCTGCGATTGTCACACGGGTTTCTTCCGCGATCTGGGGAAGCTCTGCTGCGGTCTTTCTCAGATTGGCTTGCATTTCAGGATCGGACAGGAGTTGATTGGCGTTGGAAAGTGTCAGACTGGCCGCTTTGAGTGTGTCACCAGCATCTGAAAACGCCTTGGATGCGACAAGCATCGTGCTGTGAAAGGTGTCGAGCGAATCAACCGCCTTGGCAATGACATCGCCAAGGTTTCCACGATTGGTCTCCACGAGGCTGTTGACGTTTCGGGCGACCTGTTGCCACTCCCGGCTGGTGGCTTCGAATGAGGCCAGAGTGGTCTGCATCGTCTCTTCAATTCGTTCAATCGCCTGAATCGGATCGCTCGCTGCCCGGCCGTGGAGGCGGGACTTTGGAGGAATGAATTGAGTCGATCGACCAGCACTGAACTCAATTTTCGAATCGCCGAACAGCGACCGGCTGACATGAGGTCGGGCGTCCGAGCGAAGCCGATGATTTTCGAAAATATTGACGATCACCAGCACTCCACCAGCCTCCTCATCCAGCACGATTTCATCCACCGCACCGATGGTAATTCCGTTTTGTTTAACGGGGCTTCCCAATTGCAGGCCGGGGATCTCCTCGAAATGAATCGCAAGAGGATAGGTCGGACGCCACATGTTCTTCAGGTCGCTGAACTGAAGAATCAATGCCGCGCAGACCCCCATCGCCGCCAGGACGAAAAGACCGACGCGAAACTGGAGTTGGCGTTCATTCATGTCTGATCACAACGGTGCTTTGGTATGTTGATTCAGTCTGAGTGCGAGGATTCGGGACCTGCTGAAATTCTTTTTCGGAATCGGCGTCCGTCATGCCGCCGCCAGTTCCTGAAGTCGCTCACCCGCTTCTCCGCGGATAAATTGCGACACGCGAGGGTCCTCGCATTGAAATGCCTCTTCGGCAGTGCCATCAAAAATAATCTGGGGTTCGTGAGGGAGTAACCGGCTGAGGGGATAAAACATCACCACCCGATCAGCTACTCGCCGAACGGTATTCATGTCATGGGTGACAACGATGCTCGTGACCTGGCGACGTTCGCGAGTGCGAATGATGAGTTCGTTAATCACGTCACTCATAATCGGATCGAGTCCGGTGGTCGGTTCGTCATAGAGCATCACATCCGGGTCCATCGCGAGAGCGCGAGCCAGTCCAACCCGCTTCCGCATCCCGCCTGAAAGTTCGGCCGGCTTTTTATTGCCGACAACTCTTACGTCCAGTCCGACATCCCGCAGACGTTCACGCACAATGTCGTCAACGGCTCGTTGATTCAGACGTGTATTCTGACGCAGGCTAAAGGCCACATTTTCCGCCACCGTGAGGCTGTCAAACAGGGCTGCTCCCTGAAACAGATATCCGAACTTCAGCCGCTGCTGGACGATTGTCCGTTCGTCCAGTTCTCTCACTGGTCGCCCACACCAGAGAACGTCTCCCCGTGTTGGATGAAGCAGATTCATCATCAGCTTCATCGTGACACTTTTTCCACATCCTGATTCTCCAATGAGAACCAGTGTCTTTCCGGTTTCCACCGACAGATTGATCTCTCGCAGGATCGGCTGCCGACCGAACTGCATCGAGATGTCACGGAGTTCGATGAATGAAGACATGGAATCAGGTGTTACAGGACAGGGGCTTTCGCAAACAGAACGTCAAATAACTCCATCAGGAAGAAGCCGATCAGAAAATCGAGCGCCAGTATCGCAATAAACGAATACACGAATGCTTCAGTGGCAGCCTGTCCGACCCCTTCCGCACCGGCACGGCTGTGAAATCCCCGGTGACACGAAATCAGGGAGATGGCGGCTCCGAAGAAGACACTTTTGAAGATTCCACTCCACAGGTCGTACGAATTCACAAAGGCCCGTGAGTAGTGCCAGTAATAGAAACTGTTGATCCCGAGCACCTGTGTGCTGAACCACCATCCTGAAAGGACCCCAATTCCATCCGCGAAGAGCGTCAGCAGTGGAATCAAGAGAACGCAGGCCAGAAATCGCGGAACAACCAGATAGGCAATCGGATTTGCTCCCAGAGCGGTCAGCGCATCGATCTGTTCAGTGACGCGCATTGTCCCCAGCTGAGCGGACATTGAACTCCCGACTCGTCCGGCCAGCATCACGGCTGCCAGAACGGGACCGAGTTCCTTCAGCAGCGTCACATTGACCACCGTGCCGAGCTGGTTCTCCATGTGCATGAGTGCGAACTGTTCATAAGCCTGCACCGCCAGAACCATTCCGATGAAGCCGCCTGTGACCAGAATCACCGGCACACTCTGGACCCCGATCTGGTACATGACCGGCCAGATCACATTTCCGCGGGGCCAGCCGGGAATGATCCAGCAGACCATCCGCAATGCGAAGATCGTCAGATCCCCGATCAGAGACAAGAGGTCCAGAGTCAATTTGCCCAGCGCATGGACAATCGATTCCCGAACGTGAGTGGCACTCCCTGCCGACATAAGCTGGTTCAATCCTTGAAATCCTGTTTCAGCAAGCGGCGGATTTTACCGGAAATGCCGGAAACGGGTCGAGGGGGATTTGCGAACCGCAAAACAGCCCCTCAGAAACGGGGCCGGACAGAGTGTCTCTCAGGAAGGTGAGGAAGAAGGGTTTTTGCTGTAACGTGTTATTTAGTAGCAGATTGTGGTTGTGTGTTTTGTGTCGAGAGTGATCGACAATTTGGGGACTCATTGCGGCAAGGGCAAAGGACCATCACCCGAGATGGGAAGCTCAGTTGTGGAATTCAACGGTGGGAGCGGACTCTGGGACGAAGCCTGCAGGGCGTAGAAGGTCCGGCTGATTCCCGATTGTTGCCAGCTCTGTGTGATTCGTCCGTCTACAATCCGCAGCCATGACATTCCGGTCACTTCCACCTGGCGAAACGTGGGGGGAAATCCGAGGCCGGGTCCGGTGTGAGTCCCGGACGCTTCCCATCGAATGACGACCTGATCCCTCTCGACAAGAGTGTCTTCGATCCGCAGCCACAAATCGGGAAAGGCGCTGACAAACGGTGCGAACTGTCGACGAAGGATTTCGTCCGGACCGACCATTAATCCCTCTTCGGAATAGAAGAGGGCATCCGGGGTCACCAGCTCTGCAATCAGGTCCACCCGACGTTGATTCCAGACATCTTCAAACCATCGGTGGGCCACAGAAAGCGGATCATTGAGCATGGAATGCGAACCTGTGACATATGAGTGAAGGAATCCATCGGTGCCCGCGAACTAGATCTGCTGACTGCTCACCTGTTCTGAATGATTAAGAAGAAGGGGTTGCTGCCACTCGCTGCAAGGTCAGATCGATGCGGTTCAGGCAGCGGTCACGTCCCAGCAACTCCAGACATTCAAACAGGCCCGGCCCTGCGGCTTTTCCAGTCACTGCAATCCTGAGGGCGTGAACGATGTCGCCAAAGCCAATCCCTTCCTGTTCCATCCACCCTTTGAATTCCTCCTCCATTGCGGTGGCTTCGAATTGAGGAGTTTTTGCCAGAACCTCACGGTATCTGGAGAGGAGTTCTGTCGCGCGAGGGGCTTGAACGAGCCGTTTTTGGAAGTTCTTTTCATCGTAGCTCATCCGGTCATCCGGGACGAAATACTCCTCATAGGAGAGGATATCGCTCCAGAGCTTGATGCGGCTCCCCAGAATCCGGACCAGCTTTGCCAGCATTGCGTTGTCTTCTTCGCTGTCCGTCATAAGGCCGGCACGCAGCATCCATTCCTTGCACCCTGCAATCTTCTCCGACTCGGTCTTTTGTCCCATCCAGTGTTCCTGGAATGAGAGCAGCTTGTCTGTATCAAGGCCTGCCGGTGCTTTGACGACCCGGTCCAGAGTGAAATTTTCAATCAGGAACTGGGGTGACATGAACTCGGTCTTGTCGTCCAGCGACCATCCCAACCGGGCCAGACCGTTCAAAACGGCTTCCGGAAGGAAACCGACTTCCTTGTAGAACGCCACCATCACCGGATTCAGCGTATTCGAGTTCCCCAGACCGAGTTTGGGGAGAACCACATCCCCGATTTCAAAGAGCTTCTTGAACTGCGGACTCTTTCGGTATTTCTCCAGACTCTTGTCCCGCTTGCTCAGTTTCTCCTTGGTTCCGGGGGCGGACACAAACGGGATGTGAGCGAACTGCGGTGGAGTCGCTCCAAGGGCTTCAAACAGCAATGCTTGCACCGAGGTGTTCGTGAGATGCTCTTCCGCACGGATGATGTGAGTGATCTGCATCGTGACGTCATCGATGACCGATGCGAAGTTGTACAGCGGCATCCCGTTTCCCCGCATGATCACCGGGTCGGGAATGAGGCTGCAGTCCCACTCCACATGACCACGAATCAGGTCATCAATGGCCACCTTCCGGGTCCGGTCAACGAGAAATCGGACGACGTACGGGTCTCCCCGCTCTTCCCGGTCTGCGATCTCCTGCGGAGAGAGATCAAGTGATCGGCGGATATTGACGAAGGTTCGCTTTTCCTTCTCTGCCGCTTCACGATCGGCCTGCACCTGCTCTGGAGTGTCGAAGTCCTTGAACGCCAGACCACGATCCAGCAGCTGCTGGCAATACTGCTGGTACAATGCCTGTCGCTGAGACTGGAAATAGGGGCCATTGGGGCCACCGACCTCCGGGCCTTCATCCCAGTTCAATCCCAGCCAGCGGAACGCATCCAGAATCGGAGCCAGAGCGGCGTCGATGTTTCGTTCCTGATCCGTGTCGTCAATCCGAAGCAGGAACTGTCCTCCCATGTGACGGGCCCAAAGCCAGTTGAACAGGGCCGTCCGCATGCCGCCAATGTGCATGTAGCCGGTCGGGGAAGGAGCGAAGCGAGTACGAACGGTCATGGGAGTGTTGAAGGAAACAGTTGTTGATTCAATAAAAGTGTGTTGATCTCGTGCTCTCACTCGTTTTGCTGTCATCCGGCTTCATTTCAATGAAGCCCGGGAGCATCGGGTTTCATCGATTTACGGCCGCCAATTTAGGTATCCATCGAGTCGAACTCCGTCCTTACCGTTCCACACGGAAGGCGGTTTCCTCTCAAGCGGAAAGGATTTCGGGACCAATCCGGGGAGAGAGCATTCTCATGGTCCGCTGCTGCCAGGGAGGCCCAATTCGATGACAGAGGGGCGGAGAGATCCATTCCAGAATAGGAAATTCTCTTCCGGACAGGAACTGGCGGACCGAAGAATCAATCTGCTCCTGCATCTCCTCGGGACGACGGAACACGTGAGGCAGGATTTTTGGGAAAAGATTGCAGGATCGGTTCTTGAAGAACGTTCCGTAGCAGTTTCCGATTTTCAGCGAGCGGAAAATTTGTCGCTGATGGTGAATTGGACGCTAGCGGTCGCGTTGTCTGGCAGAGAGGGCACACTCGCTGACGGTGGTGTTATGAAAACGATGAGATATGGCTGTGAAAAACATTGAGGAACAAGGCCCGCTGTCAGGCGTCGGACACTTGTTCCTCATGGAATTCAGAAATCGCTTGTCGCTACGAATGTCAGATGTTCTGGTGGTCGATCGTGGCTTCGGTTGCAGTCCGATCGGTTGCCCCGTCCGTCCCATTTCCGCTCAGGCCAGAACTGGTTCAGGGTCTTCTTCCGGGATCTCGATCAGTTCGGCGATCTCCCGAATCATTTCGAGGGCCTGCTGAGCCTGATCCGCTTGCTGTTGATGGGCGTAAATTTCCAGAGTCTGTGCAGGACGAGTGAAGGCATCAAATCCGACGGTCCCTCCTGTCCCTTTGAGCCAGTGAGCCCGTTCTGCCAGGAGTTCAAAGTTCTGCTCGCGGAGCGAATTCTCCATTTGCTCGATTTCATCCATCAGTTTCAGTCCAAACTGTCGGACGATGCCGCGAAACTTGGGGCGATTCATCGGAAGAGATGATTTGATTTTCGCTCTCTGGGCAACGGTGATCGGAGCTGGTTCCGCTTCTGATCGGGAAGAGATTGCGGGGCAGATCCCCACTGCCTGCGCGAGTTTCTGAAGCAGCTCACTTTCCCGGATCGGCTTGGAGAGGAAGTCCGAACATCCCGCAGCAAAGCATTTTTCTGCATCTCCCTGCATTGCATGCGCTGTTAACGCAATGATCGGAATGCGTAGCCCCTCTTCTCGCATTTTCTGAACCGCTGTGTAACCATCCATGACCGGCATCTGCATGTCGATGAGAATGGCGTCGAACTCAAGTTGCCGCGACAGCTGAAGACCAATCAGGCCATTTTCCGCCATAGTGACATTGATTTCAGCATCCTCAAAGATTGCTTCCACCAGTCGTCGGTTGGTCTCTCCATCTTCCACCAGCAGAATTCGCAGCCCTTTCAGGGCCGAGATATCAACTGTTTCGCGATTGGTTGAACGGATCAGATCGGAGGCGGATCCCGAGAGGTAAACCGTCCCCTGTGCCGTCGGGGCAGAGACGGTGGCGGTAAACGTGCTTCCTTGTCCGGGAATGCTTTCGAGGTGAATGTCTCCTCCCATCGCCCGGGCAATTCTTCGACAAATGGAAAGCCCCAGCCCGGTTCCTTCAAACGTTCGGGTAATTGAGTTGTCGACCTGAACGAACGGCTCGAAAATCCGCTCGTGTTTGTCGGCAGGAATCCCGATTCCGGTGTCCCGAACCATCAGCGAAAGAATCTGTGTTCGAGCGTCATAGTGCGCCTCGACCCACACTCCTCCTTTGAAGGTGAATTTGATTGCGTTGTTCACCAGATTGATGAGCAACTGGCGAAGTCGGCCCGGATCGACGAGGACAGTTTCCGGAATGTCGCTGCTCCAGTGATAATCCAGCGAGATGTTCTTCTCATGAGCCTTCACTCGAAGCACTGACATAACTGTCGCAACAATTTCGAATGGAGAACAGGAAACCGGTGTGACTTCGAGAACTCCTGCTTCAATCTTGGAGATATCGAGGATGTCATTGATCAGGGAGAGAAGGTGTTCTCCGCATTGCCGGATCGTGCTGACATGTTCCATGTTCATTTCTTTTCCGGCCGAATTTTTCCGCAGGATCAAATCGGTAAAACCAATGATCCCGTTAATCGGTGTTCGAATCTCATGGCTGACGTTGGCCAGAAACTGGCTCTTGGCGAGACTGGCCGCCTCGGCATTATCCCGGGCTTTACGGAGTTCCTCCTCTGCCTGTCGTCGTTCTGTGATGTCTCGCACGTACAGGCAATACACCAGTCCACGATCCGCCCGAAAACTGGCGACCGAAAGTTCGATAGGGAAATGGTCACCGTCCCTGTTAACGCCGATGAGTTCAATTCGCTGGCTGTGACCTGGTTCTCCATTTGAACACGTACAATTTTCGAGGGCTTCGCGGACATGTTCCCGTTCCACCTTCGGAATGACGAGTTTCAGGAAGTCCATCCCCTGGGCCTGTTCCAGTCGCCATCCAAAAATTTCAGCCGCCCGGTAGTTCCAGCTCTGTACGCAATAACTTTCGTCAAGCTGAACGACGCCATCGAGTGCCGCTTCGACAACCGCGCGAGTCCGGGCCATCGCCAGTTGAATGGAGCGGGAGGCCTCTTCCAGTTCCGTCTGACGCAACTGAAGTTCCGCTGTTTGCCTCGCTCCGATCCGAAGATCCTCACGGCTACGGAGCACAGTCACCATTAATACCGCATCTTCAAAGACAACCCAGGCCGCATGTTCAATCGGGACCCAGATGCTGGGACTTGTTATTCCGAACACGCTTTCTGGCCAGAAATGTCCTCGAAGGAGAAGATCTACCAGAATCATGACGGTCGCTGTCAGAAGAACCGTCCAGTCACGATAGGCAGCCAGAAATCCCAATGACACAAAGATATGAAAGTGCGTCGCAATCCGTCCTCCACTGACGTGAATGAACAACATCGAAAACAGGATCTGGCAGACAGCGACGATGTGGCGCGTTAGCATCGCCCCAGGGCGGCGCCAAATGTTTAAGATCGGCAAGAACGCAGTGAGTCCCCCACAGATCACAGCAAGCCACACGTGGGGGTGAATATAACGTTGAACACCGCACCACCCGAAGGGTGTCGTGCAGACGGCCCATAGCATGAGCACCATCCACTGTGCGAGCATTAACCAGGCAAACATGTAATCTGTTCGCCTGGCAACTTCCAGATAGCGATCGTGGAAGATTGTCTGGCTGCGCGAGTTCAGACTGGACTGGTCGAAATATTGTTTCGATCGGGTCATGGAATTACCACATCATGGGCCAGGGTCGGCATAGGAAGCCGACATCCATAGACCTTGTCTCCTTGATTTTGTGGGCTCAGCGTTTGAAGGGCACTTAGGATCTGTTCCTGTCCCGATGCAAAACCTTCGTGACCTCGTCCATTTGTCAGGCCGCCGTGATACAGAAGGGCTCCCTGCGGAGAATAGAGATACGTTTCACCCGAGGTACTGGCGGAAAATGCATCGGCGATCCGGCCATCCCAGTCCTGAATGACATTGACTTTGCGCAAGGCTGCCGCTTGCCTTTGAAGAGGCGTGTCCTGCCAGTTGTCGGCATATTCCTTCGACAGGACCATCACCAGATGGAGCACGCAGGGAGTGTCCATCTGGGCTTTGAGGCGTTCCAGTTCTGCAAGGGTCGCCTTTGAGCAGGGGCATGCGGGGTGAAGAAACATGACAAGAGTTGGGCGATCGTTCGCCAGGCTCATGCCAGCCTCTTCAGGCCACGCAACAGGGGCCTCAACAATTGGTTGTGGAGTAAACTTATATCGGTTTAATGAAATCCAGCCACAGACCATGGCGGTTGTCCAGATCATTGCAGCGATCCAAAGTTGATAATCTCGCTTCATGTGGGCACCGCCTGATCTTGATAGCGCAGGCAGACCTGCCTGATTTCTGGAAGTCGATTCATAAATGCGTTAACGACAGCGGGATCGAAATGTGTCCCGCTCCCTTTTTCAATGATGCTGACACTCTCTTCGATTGAGAATGCCTTTTTATAGGGGCGCTCTGTTGTTAATGCGTCGAAGACATCAGCGACAGCAACGATCCTCCCCTCCAGGGGAATATTCTCGCCACTTAACTTGTCGGGATAACCTGATCCATCCCAACGTTCGTGGTGAGAGCCGGCGATCACGGCAGCCATTGTCAGTAGTGGTGAGACATAGGTCGGATGACCATCGAGATCACTCAGGTTGTCTTCCTGAGCTGTGATAATTGCTTTTCCAAGTGCTGCATGAGATCGGATGCAAGCCATCTCCTCCTCAGTCAGGCGACCCGGTTTCAGCAGAACTGTATCAGGCACACCGAGCTTTCCGATGTCGTGGAGCGTGGCTGCCATTTCAATCCGCTGGACCGTCACCGGGTCCAGACCGAGTTCTTCTGCAAGAATGGCACTGAACCGTCCGACCCGGATGACATGTTTGCCTGTGTCATTGTCCCGATATTCTGCGGCTCGACCCAGGCACTGGATCAACTGGATCTGAGAGCTGACCAACTCGGCGGTCCGCTGCTCGACCCGTTGCATCAGGTCGAGCTTGTCATTCTGTATCCGGTCAAGATGTGCTTTACGAATGAGGGCGTTTTGAACACGGGACAGGAGTTCCTCTGGATCAAACGGCTTGCAGAGAAAATCGGCGGCTCCCAGGTCAATCGCCTTTCTCTTGGTGCTCCGATCTGTTGAGGCTGTCAGGACAATGCTGGGAATATGTCGAAGACGCCTGGAGTCATGAATCTGCTGAAGCAGATCGAGTCCACTGACCCGCGGCATCATGAGATCCATCAGAACGACATCGAAGTCGATCGTCTCAAGCTGCATGAGAAGTGAGACGGAATCCGTATAGGAGATGATGTTGCTGTATCCTTCGTCCTCAAGATACGCAACAAGCACTTCGACATTGATCGGTTCATCATCGACGACAAGGATGCGGGCTCGCGTTCGATCAATTTCAAATGGAGAATCCTCCACAAGTTGAAATCTCCGCGTTTCGTGAGCGGCGTCGATTCCTGCGATGGAATGTGCCATCTGCAAGAGCTCATCCCGGCGGATGGAACTCCGTTCTGATAAGAGTGTGGAAAACTGCATTGTCGAGAAACGTCACTGAAGGAGAAACGGGATGCCTCTCTCGTTGAGTCGAGCATCGTGTCCAAAGCATTCGCATGTGTGACGACCAGTTCCCGCATTGGTGTCAATTCAACGCAAGGGTACGTCCACTTTCGCAGCACACTGTTTCTGCTGTGGAAAAGTGCATGATTTCGAAAGGAAACATCGCTGCCGCATTTGTGGAATCGTCATCATCAGCGCATTCCCACCGATCTTTCCCGTTATGACCCGGATTTCCGTCAGAAACGCTTCAACCTGACCTGAGAAATCGAAGCTCCACCGTCCCCTGACAATGATCAACGCTGCTCGATTTGAACTCGTCTGATCGCAATTGAGTTGGTGGATGCAATTGGGCTTTGCGGCGGTGTGTTCGGAATAATCAACACAGTTGTTGTTATTGTGTTAATCGTCTTGAACAGCAGTCTTGCTGTCATTGCTCCTCTTTGACCGCCTGAATGGTCGCTTCTGTTTCAAAACTTCTTTTCCCTTATGTGTTTGTGTGCGCTGTGCGGTTGTAGCGGTTGTTCCGATTGCGCTGGCGGCACAGGTTGTGCGTTTTCTGTTGGTCGTGCTGATTGGTCTTGTTGAATTGAATGTCGGGGATGTGCGGATTGATGGGTTTAGGGAGGCCAAGGTGTCGGCGATCAGCTGATCGCCGCTCGCGTGCCTCCTGATTGGCCGCCCTGCACTGACGGACGTTTTGGAAATACTCAAGCCGGGAATCGATCGAGCGAATTCAGGTCTTTCCTGATGGTGGCTCCCGTCTGCTGATCCCAGGCGGCTTCGAGTTTCCGGGTTCCCTGTGATGGGGGAATGGGCCGACCGACCGGATGCGCAACACCGGTTGGTCGGCCCCTCTGAATCACCTGAGCGGGCCATCACCTGTTTTTTCACTCTGCCGAGCCTCTCGATGTCGAGTGGCTCGGCCCGGGAAGCATTTCCCATCCGGGAGTCCGCACTCTGACTGCGGCGGACTTTCCAAGTGCCTTTTGAATCCATTGGTGACCGTCCCGTCTCAGCGGTCTTCGATGGCACTTCAGAATTGCACAAGACGCAGCAGTCAAACCCTCATCACCATCACAAGGAAAACATGCCATGAAGATTGCGACTGCGATTTTTCACGATGAATCCGGGTTCATCCTCTCCGCTGAACTGACTCTGGTTGCCACCATTCTCGTTCTGGGAATGGTGGTTGGACTCAGCCAGATTCAGAATGCTGTTGTGTCAGAGATGAACGACGTTGGTCATGCCATTGGTGCATTGAATCAGTCGTACTACTACAGCGGATTCCACGCCAGAAAGTGGTTCGGATGGACCAAGTCACGAACGGTCGGTTCCGCGTTTTATGATCTTGCCGATGCCTGTGATGCCTGGGGCTGCCAGATTTCGTGTGATGGAGCTTATCCCGAGGGAGGATATTGGGGCTGCGGATATGCTGGTGGTGACTGGGGCTATTCCTCCTGTGCCGGCTGGGCGACCCCAAGTGGAACGGCCTGCGCCGCTTCCGCGTGCAGCACAACCGTTTGCAGTCCGACTGTTTGTCAGCCAGTCGAATGCAGTCCGGCCAAAGACTCTTCCAGTGGGGCGACCTGTGCTCCGCTGATCGCCCCCTGATTCGCTGCCTTTCGCGAGGCCGGGGCTGAGATTCACGTGACACGGATTCACGTGACACGAATGTCTTCGCGGTTGCAGCAACTCACACAAACTTGTCAGGACATGACATAAAATGACGAGTCAGCTTTTAATTGGCTGACTCGTCATTTTTATTGGTGACAGGGGCTTCTGATTTCGGTCTTGATCAAACTTTCACGGATACCGGAATCGCTCTGGGGTGGAATCCCAAAATTTGACGCATCAGGAACGTCTTGCTGGAAATTCCCGTTTTTGGGATAGTCCCCTCGCTTTGATGGAGCGGAATCGAATGGAATCGGTTCCCGGGACAGGAAATCTCCTGATTTTCCCATGAGACATGAACACAGGATGTGTTTTCAGTCATGTCCGATGACCGAACATGGACGTTTCGGCTGACAATGGCTGTGCTGGTTTCGGCACTGTCAGTGATCTTGCTGCAACTCGCACTGCTGGCCACGGGGACAGGTCCCGGAATGGTCATCGCAGCGACGCTGGTGACAGCCTCTCTCATCCTGCAATGGCGAATTGAGCTGCGCCGGCAGGTGATCTGGGGAAGCCTGATTCTGGGCTTCGTTTTGGCGTCAATGTTGTCCCGAATGGCAATTGATGCTGTCTGGGGCTCGTCACCGATGGTGTGGGCGGGCGTCGGAATCGTTCTGACTGCGGCTGGTGTGCTGATCGGCGGGGTGAAAGCTCCCACGGAGCAATTGAAAAACATTGCTGCCGACGTCGTCGCTGATGCTCCTGCATCTGATTGTGATGCCAGCGAGATCGCCGTTTCACAGAACGATGACTCACCCCACCAACAGGAGCAGGATCCGCTGCTTTCTGGTGTCGACGATGACGAAGAGGATCTGACTGAAGTCGATCCGGGGACCGTCGTCATCATGGGGGATGCTCCTCACTCAAAGACAAGGATTCTTTACTGCGAGCGTGTCCACGCGGAGGAGGAAGAATCCCTGGAAGCGATCCTGATGATGACTCTGGAACCGGGGGAACGACACCGTTATCTGCATCTCCGCTTCGAACCATTTTTCTCTTATGCCCCGATTGCCGAATGCGACTGTCTCTCTGATGGAGACATGCGTGCCGAGTTTGACATTCTGAACTACTACGGCGGACGAATCTCTCTTCGTCGATCGGGAGATGTCAGTCAATCTGCTGAGCTGGAGCTGTCGTTCCACCTGTCTTCCGGACGTGCTCGGGCACGAGCAGCCTGAGATTTTTTCATTGCAGAGAGAGGGCAATGGCGCGGTGCTCAACTCCTCATGCGCTCTCACAGCCGGGGAAGGCGTACTGGGACCTTCTTGCGCTTGAATGGTGGGAATTGAGATTTTTGACGTGCTTTTGGCTCGAGATTGCGTGAAAGCTTAAGCCTTTGTCGATGTTAGCCCTTGAGCCTCTCTTTCAGGAAGGCGACAATTTCAGACAGTTCCGAGTGTGCTTACAAGGGCTCTGTCATGATGAACTGTCGCTGGACTCATCTGTTTCTGCTGATAATAAACCTGTGGTTTTTTACAGCTTCTGCTGCCGCCCAGGACAACGTCAACGTGGCGACCAACAGCGCTGGTCGACTGCCACGCGGAGAAGACGGTCGAACTCTCAACTTCGATTTTGAGACCGGCGATCTGCGGGACTGGATTGCAGAAGGGGACGCTTGGGAAGGTCAGCCAGACAAGGATGGAATCGATCCAAATCGCCCATTTGCCGAGGGGAAGAAGAGTCTTCATACAGGAAAGTACTGGATTGGAGGCTTTGAAATCGTCGGTGACAAGCCGAAGGGGACCCTCACCAGTGTTCCCTTCGTTGTCGATGCACCGTGGTGCAGTTTTCTTGTCGGCGGTGGGAATGGCCGGAAGACCAGCGTTGAGATTGTTCTGGCAGACAGTAATGCGAGAATTGTCCGGGAGACCGGAAGCAATGCGGAAGAACTGCGCCCGGTGGTTCTGAATCTGGAAAAATACAAGGGGAAGAAGATCTTCATCCGACTGGTGGACGAGTCCAGCAGCGGATGGGGGCATGTCAATTTTGACGATTTCCGCTTTCACGATGTGAAGCCTGTTTTCAAGATGGTCGGACGCTCAGTCAGTCCTGTCCTGAATGCCGAGATTTACCCTTATGAGAATCTGACGGGCGAAGAAGCGGCGCGGGTCATGCAGGTCCCGCCGGGATTCAAGGTCCAGTGTTCAGCGACCGAACCGGATGTCATGCAGCCAATCGCAATGGCGATCGATGACCGGGGACGGGTGTGGGTTGCCGAGGCCTACGAATACCCGATTCGTGCCCCGGAAGGGAAAGGGCGCGACCGGATCCTGATCTTTGAAGATACGGATCAGGATGGAATTCTGGATCGTCGCACGGTCTTTCTCGAAGGGCTGAATCTGGTCAGCGGAATTGAGATCGGTTTTGGTGGGGTCTATATCGGCGCTGCCCCCTACCTCCTGTTTGTTCCGGATCGGAATGGGAATGACATCCCGGATGGACTCGAGCCGGGGGCGGTCAATCCTCCGGTCGACCCCAATGTCAGATTCCCGAAGGATATTCCTCCGGGGGCAGAAGTCTTACTGGATGGATGGGGATGGGAGGACACGCACGAGACGCTCAATGCCTTTATCTGGGGGCCGGATGGCTGGTTGTATGGCTGCCACGGTGTCTTTACACACTCCAAAGTCGGCAAGCCCGGAACGCCTGACGATCAGCGGATTCCGATAAATGCAGGGATCTGGCGATATCACCCGGTGCGACATGAATTCCAGATCTTCATTGAAGGAACGAGCAATCCGTGGGGAGTCGATTTCAATGCGACCGGGGATGCGTTCTGCACCGCGTGTGTGATTCCACATCTTTATTATCTGATTCCCAATGGACGGTACATTCGGCAGGCGGGCAAACACTTCAATCCTCACTCGTACATCGATCTTCAGACCATTGCCCGGCATCGTCACTATACCGGAAACCAGTGGAATCAGGCGGACCGGAGATCGTCCGATCAGCTCGGGGGAGGACATGCTCACGCTGGGGCGATGGTCTATCAGGGAGGGGCCTGGCCGGAGGAATACAACGGCAAACTCTTCATGCACAACATTCACGGGAACCGCGTGAATGTCGACCAGCTGATTCCGGAAGGCTCTGGATATGCCGGTGATCGCTACCCCGACTTCCTGCTGACGGGAGACAAGTGGTCCCAGATGATCAACCTTCAGTACGGTCCAGACGGACAGGTCTGGATGATCGACTGGTACGATCAGGAGCAGTGCCATCGTGTAAATGCCGAGGTTGTCGATCGAGGAAACGGCCGCATCTATCGCGTCTACTACGGGGATGCGAAACCAGTTGCAGTCGATCTCGGCAAGGAATCCAACGCAGCTCTGATCAGGCATGCCCTGACTGCCCACAATGAGTGGTATGCCCGCCACGCCCGTCGACTCCTTCAGGAACGGGCCGCGATTGGCGAAGCGTCACTGGCGGACATTCAGGAAGCCAATGTTCCCATTCAGGAAAGCGACCCGATTCAGGTGTTGCGGCTGATGTGGCTGCGGAATCTGTTCGGAGGCTTCTCAGGCGAGAACCTGAGTGACGTGGAGCGGTTTCTCCAGCACGACAGCCCTCATGTCCGGTCGTGGGCCATTCGACTCATTGTTCAGAATGCTGTTGATGCTCCCGTGCCGGGAAGACTGCTACAGCGATTTGCTGAAATGGCGGCACAAGATTCTTCCCCGATTGTCCGACTCGGATTGGCCTCGGCAGCCTGCTGGTTACCTGTGGAAGTCCGATGGCCGATTCTGGAGAACCTGGTCACTCACAAGGAAGATGCGAAGGACCACAACATTCCTGCAATGCTCTGGTACGCGATGGAGCCGTGTGCGGGTGTTGATCCTCAGCGGGCGCTGGCACTTGGAATGTCGGCCGGAGAAGCGTTCCCGGAGTTACGGGAGTTGATGATTCGACGGCTGGGGAGCGGCAAGCCTGAGAATGCTCTGGCACTTCTGGTCACCGGATTATCACAGGCCAAGGACGATGCTGTTCGTCTCACCTTTTTGAAGGGGATTCGCGGTGCCATTGCCGGACTTCGAGAAGTCACCCTGCCAAAAGAATGGGACGTTGTTTACAAGACTCTCGTGGTCTCGGATCAGCAGTCACGTGATTTCAATGTCTATCTGTATGCGTTGGGACTCGGAGCCCGGTTTGGAGATCCCGTCGCAACGGATCGTCTGGCTCAAATCATTCTCGATGAAGCGGGGGCACAGGCAGAACGCCGTGTTGGACTGGCGTTTCTTCTGGAAGATCGAAACCCTCGCCTCTTCGAGATCCTGCCTCAGCTTCTCAATGGAACCTCATTGAGGGCAGAAGCTCTCAAGGCTGTTGCGGCTCAGGATCGGCCGGAACTCGCACTGGCGATCATTGCCAACTACAAGGCACTCAGCCCGGCAGAACAGGCTGATGCGAGAAACACACTTGCCAGCCGGGTCAGCTATGCCGTCCCGCTTCTGCAGGCGATTGAAACGAACCGGATTCCAAAGGGGGATCTGTCGGCGGATGTGGTCCGTCAGCTTCAAAACCTCAATCACCCGGATGTGAATTCGCTTCTGGAGAAGGTCTGGGGCGTTGTCCGGCAAAGCAATGAAGATGTGCAGGCCCGGATCGCCAGCCTGACGAAAATGATTCGAGATCCAAACGGTCCTCCGGTCAGTCTGGAGCTTGGTCGAGCAGTCTTTGTGAAGACCTGCCAGCAGTGTCACACGTTGTTTGGAACCGGTGCGAAGATTGGACCAGATATTACCGGCTCCAACCGCGCCAATCTGGAGTACATCCTTTCGAACATCGTGGACCCCAGTTCTGTGATGGCGAAGGAATATCGACCAACCATCGTTGTTACGGACGATGGGCGGGTAATCACGGGGATTCTGAAGGATGAAAATGACAAGACGATCACACTTCAGACCACGAATGAGCTGATCACGCTTCCTAAAGATGAAATTGACGATCGCAAGGAAAGCGACAAGTCGATGATGCCGGATGGCCTGCTGAATCAGCTTTCTCCGAGGGAAATTCGCTCATTGATTGCCTATCTCGCCGCTCCGGGGCAGGTTCCGATTCTGGCGACTCCCGAAACAATTGGGCGGTTTTTCAATGGAACTGATCTGACCGGATGGCGTGCCTCCCGCGAGTCGGATCAGCAGTACTGGTCCGTGGAAAACGGAGAGATCGTTGGTCGGACACAAGGGATCAGGCACAATTCCTTCCTGATGAATGAGCTGTTGCTGGGGGATTTCCGTCTTGTCTGCGAGGTCCTTCTGGTCGACAACAAGGGGAATAGTGGAATTCAGCTCCGCAGCCAGCCTCTTCCCAATGGAGAGATGCGCGGCTATCAGGCCGACATCGGAAAAGGATGGTGGGGCAAGCTCTATGAGGAAGAAGGGCGCGGTCTGCTGGTTGACAATGATGCGGAAAAGCACATCAAACCCGGTGAGTGGAACCGGTATGAGATTATTGCTGTCGGAAGCCGTGTCCAGACTTTCCTCAACGGTCAGCCTGCGGTCGATATCAATGACCCTCAAGGGGCACGGGAAGGGCTGATCGCTCTTCAGCTTCATTCCGGTGGGGCGACGGAAGTCCGTTTTCGGAATTTCCAGCTGGAGCTGCTGTCACCATTACCATCACAGTCACAGATGGGAACGCCAGCTGGCTACTGGCCTTCATCACGTCCGATGAACGGAGAATCGAAAATCTCCTGGAAGAAGACGACGCTGGACGGAGTCTTCCGATCCGAAGGATGCTGTATCGCCGATTTCGACCATGATGGGGATCTGGACATCGCTTCCGGTTCCGTCTGGTACGAAAACCCCGGTCCCGGCTCAGATGGGATCTGGAAGCAGCGGTTGTTCCTCAGCGAGCCTGCTGAATTCAATCCGAAGACCTACGGCAACACGTTCATGAACTATGCAGACGACCTCAATGGGGACGGATGGCTGGATCTGATCGTGGTCGGATTTCCGGGGCAGGAAACGTTCTGGTATGCGAATCCGGGGACCGGGACCCCGCAGAGTGATCAACCGTGGAAGCAACACCTGGTGATCCCGGAGACTAATAATGAAAGCCCTCAGTATCTGGATATCGATGGGGATGGGAAGAGAGAACTGCTCAGCGGCGTTGACCGCAAGATCATGGCTCTATCCCGTCCCGCGACGTTCCCGCATGCTCCGTGGAAAATCCACGCAATCTCCGAGCCTGATTCTCCCGGCACAGAAAAGTTTTCACACGGACTCGGAGCGGGAGACATCAATGGCGATGGACGCCCCGACGTTGTGGTGACCAGCGGCTGGTGGGAACAGCCTGCTTCCGATAGTCAGGGGACATGGACATTTCACGAAGCCCCCTTTGGCCCTGCCTGTTCGCAGATGTATGTCTTCGACTTTGACGGGGATGGTGATGCGGATGTGATTTCCGCTTCGGCCCATCGCACCGGCGTCTGGTGGTACGAGCAGATCACTCCTCCCGAGGGGAGTAACGAGGGGGTGAAATGGAAGCAGCACAAGATTGATGACTCCGTTTCTCAGACCCACGCTGCCGTTCTTGCTGATATCAACGGCGATGGGCTTCCGGACTTCGTGACCGGTCGCCGTTATCTGGCCCATAATGGTCGCGATCCGGGCGAAGATCAGCCACCCGTTCTGGTCTGGTACGAACTTCAGCGGACTCCTGAAGGTCCTGTCTGGAAACGACACCTTATTGACGAGGACAGTGGAGTCGGGACCCAGTTTGAAGTTGGGGATGTCAACAATGATGGGCTGCTTGACATCGTGATCAGCAACAAGCGCGGCACGTTCCTGCTGGAGCAGGTCCGCGAGTAGCGCTTCAGTGGATCATCAAAACGACGACGGCCTCCACGGTTCCGTGGAGGCCGTTTCTTGAATTCATTGTTTTGCGGCGACCGATCCCTGTCGGTGCAGTGAGGTCAGGCGAAGTATTCTACCGCATTTCGGAAGATCTGCATTCCGGCCCCTTCGCCTTTCAGTCCCAGACGCGTCCATTGCGGATGTTGGGTCGCGAAGAGGAACCGTTCCGGGTGAGGCATCAGTCCCAGAATCCGCCCGGTGGGATCTCCCAGACCAGCGATGTTGTCCACCGAGCCGTTGGGATTGATGGGAAACGGGAGCGTTTCCATGGAGGTAGTGGTCGGGGTGTCGGTCGCGTATCGAAGGGCAATCTGGTCTGCCGCCGCCCATTCCTTGAGGATGGCGGGGTCTCGTACCACCAGTCGACCTTCACCGTGAGCAATCGGGCAGTCCAGGCTTTCAATCCCTCTGAGGAAGACATTCCGACTGGAGGCGACCTGAAGTTTCACCCAGAGGTCGGTATATCGGCCGTTGGCGTTCCACGTCAGCGTGGCCTGCGGGGCGAGCTGGTTTGCTGCCTCCCAGTCCGCTGCTCCCCCGGGGAGAATCCCGGATTTCAACAGGACCTGAAATCCATTGCAGATTCCTAGTGCCAGCGTATCCCGCTGAAGAAAATCGGCAATCGCTTCGTGAAGACGTGTCTTGAGCTGGCTGGCGAAGACCACCCCCGCTCCCACGTCATCGCCGTAGCTGAATCCTCCAGGAATACAGAGGGCCTGATACTCCTGAAGAATCTTCGGGTTTTCGAGAATCCGGAAGAGGTGAACCCGGTCTGCCTGCGCTCCACACTGGGAGAAAGCAAACGCCGTTTCGTGATCGCAGTTTGTGCCCGGGGCTCTCAGCACACAGACACGGGGAGTCGCCATGGAATTCCTGAACCTTATTGCAGTCGCCGGGGTCGGCAAAATATCGCGGAGAAATCAATTCGCGGGATGGAGGCATCCCAGCCATCCCGTCCGGCGCGTTCCCACCGGTCCCCGAAACTATCATTTCCAGCGAATGAAAGCAAAAGTGACAGCCTCTTGCATCCTTTTCTGAGACCGAATTCCCAAAGATTTCCCCCTCCTGTCCTGTGGAATGGGAAATCCGGACGATTGCAGGTCGTCGGGAGTGCCGGATTCGTTATGATTTCCGTTGAGGAAGCACTTGCGCAAGCAAAATTTGATTGTTGGACTCATGAATCAACCGACACTTCCGCAATATCGCAATCATTCTCGAAAATACGACCAGAACAAATTTGTCTATCCGGTTGTGTCGCGTCGGAGTCGTGGAATCTCGATCGGCGTCAATCTGAATCCGGACCGGATCTGCAACTTTGACTGCATCTACTGTCAGGTCGATCGCCGCAGCGAGTCCGAAACCCGGTTCGTGGAGATGGACCGGCTACTGACTGAAATTGACGAGATGCTTTCTCTGATCACTTCTGGAGCCATTTATTCCGAGCCAGCATTTCAAACGGTTCCGGAGCATCTTCGACGACTGAACGACATCGCCTTTTCCGGGGACGGAGAGCCGACGACGTTCCGCAATTTTCCGGACATCATCACGAAGGTGGCGGAACTGAAAAAGGCTCATCAGCTGCCCGATGTGAAAATGGTCCTCATCACCAATGCGAGTATGTTTCACCGGGATAACGTCCAGCGAGGGCTGGAGATTCTGGATGAGAACAACGGCGAAATCTGGGCGAAACTCGATGCGGGGACCGATGCGTACTATCACCTGATCGAGCGAACGAAAATCCCTTTCTCCCGGGTGCTGGACAATCTCCTCTCCGCTGCACGCATCCGGCCCATTGTGATTCAGAGCATGTTCCTGAAGGTGAATGGGGAAGGGCCGAGTCAGGATGAAATTGATGCGTACCTGGGACGATTGAACGATCTGATCGCCAATGGTGGGACGATCAAACTGGTTCAGGTTTACACGGTTGCACGGCCACCCGCTGAGAGTTTTGTGACGCCGCTGACCAATGACGAAGTGGATGGCATCGTCAACCGGATTCGGTCTGAGACTGGACTCGCTGCCGAGCCGTTTTATTCGTGATGGGATCCCCTCGTTGGACGGACGGTCCTTCCTGGCTGTGAGGCGTCTCGTTCTCTTCGCTATGGTTCTTCATCAACGATGATCATCTGAACTTGAACAATCCCGTGCCTTCCTCTGCCACTCCTCAATCCGAATCGTCCTCCGCAGCGCTTGTCCCCAACTGGGTGATCCGGGTCAGCATCGCGCTCACGACGTTTGTCTGCATCATTGCGGAAGTGCAGCGGTGGGCGAATGAAGAGAGCCGGACCGCAGCGCTGACGGGTTGGCTCGCAGGACCGACGGCAGACTGGTTGCCATTTCTCCCTGTTCTCATCTCCGCTCCGTTGTGGTGGCGGATTGGGGCACGGCCTCGCAAAGGGAAAGTTGCTGTCAGCCGATGGGAACTCTGGAGAGGATCTTCCGCAGCGACGTCAACAGTGGGCAAAGCCGAATGGATTGCCGCAGGGGCAATATTTGCATTGGGGTTCTTTGCCAGTCAATATGCCGGAAGTCCACTGCAGGGAATGCCGCCCGCCTATCATGATGAGTACAGCTATCTGTTTCAGGCACAGACTCATCTGCACGGTCGCTGGTGGTTTCCCAGCCACCCGCAACATCCCGAGTGGTTCGACCAGATGCATGTCCTCAATCTCGGGAAATTTGCCAGTCGGTATTTCCCCGGAAACGGTTTCTGGATGGTCCCGTTTGTCTGGCTGGGAGATCCGTGGCTTGGGCATCATCTGGCCCAGGGCCTGTGTGCGATGCTGATGTACTGGATCGGCCGGGAGTTGTCCACCAACGGAGTCGGTCTCTTCGCCGGGATTTTATTTTCTCTGTCTCCCGGCTTATTGCTTTTCAGCAATCTCCTGCTGGCTCATCTCCCGACGCTCGTCGGACTGCTGACATTCTGCTGGGCATTCCTTTCGTGGTTGAGGACGGGGCAGCAGTGGCGTGTCGCTCTGGCAGGGACGGGTCTGGCGTTTGCGATGATCTGCCGACCAATGACGGCTGCCGGCTTCGCTCTCCCGTTCGGAGTGATCTTCGGAGCATGGTGGTTACTGGGGCGAAATGTCCTCCATTTGCAGGCATCCACATTCCCACAAGCAGACTGGACGAAGCGAACTGCAGCTGCGGGGATGATGGTGTTACCGCTCACGGCCGGGCTGGTCCTCCTGATGATCCAGAATCACGCGATTACCGGTTCGGTCTGGAAGAGTCCGTATCAGCTTTACACGGATATTCATACTCCCCGGCATCGTTACGGCTTTAATAACGTCATCATCGGGGAACAGAATCTCGGTCCCCAAGTTCTCGAGAATTATGATCGCTGGGCCGAGAACCTGACTCCCACGCTGGCAGTGAAGAACGTGGGAACCCGTCTCGAAAACAGCCTTCGATGGACGCTAGGGATTGTTCCACTGATGCTGGCCGGGATCGTTGGGCTGTTGACCCTTCGGCGGGGAGATCACCGCTGGGGGCTGGTCTGGGGGGCGATCATTTCGCTGCATCTGGCCCATATTCCATACTGGTTTTCCGGGATTATGGGATGGCACTATGTCTTTGAATCGGCCCCGATGTGGCTGCTGATCTTTGCGGAATCGAGTCGCCGCCTCATGGCAACGTGGCGGGCGGAATTGCTGAAGGGGCCTCGCTGGTGGTGGGGTTCCGTCATTGCGGTGGCGCTCGCGGTGAACCTCGTCACTGTCGTTCCGGTGTGGCCGGGGCGCGTGCAGCAGGGGCTTGCGGAACTCGCGTTTGCCCGTCAGCGTTATCATCAGTTTCGGGTGCAGGTGGACGAACTTCGCGGTGACAAACCGGCTTTGGTGTTGGTGATTCCTGACGAGACTGACCGTCACATGGACTATGTGACAAACCTCCCGACGCTGGATGGTCCGGTGCTGGTGGCCCGGATTCGTGATCGACAGTTGCTCCGGGAAGCCGCTGCGGAGTATCCCGATCGGGTTCCTGTGGTGTTCGATCAGGCTGCACGTACGATGACCCTGCTCCCGACAGGGCCGTGAAGAATATTGAATCAGAACGATCAGAGGTGAACCGGCCTCCAACTGACGATAAAGAAGGGGATCTGGTCTTCGGTTTGCCAATGAGGAAGGGATATCGATGCGGGTCGGCATCTTCTCAGACACACACGACCATCTGGATAACATTCGCCGCGTTGTTGCGCTGTTTAATGCGCACGAATGTGATTGCGTCCTGTTCTCCGGGGATCTGGTCTCGACATTTGCAATTCCCCCGCTTCGGGAGTTGAAATGCCGGTTGTACGGCTGTTTTGGTGACAACGAAGGGAATCGTCCGGGGATTCTCGCAGGGATGCGGATCATTGGGGAGATGCGCGAGGCACCGGCTCATTATACGCTTGCTGATGGGACTCGCGTCATGATCGCCCACATGAAACGGCAGTTTGCCGGGAATACGGAGCCGTTCGACATTGCCGTGTTCGGGCATACCCATAAGCCGCACGTCTCCCGGGATGAACAGGGGCGGCTCTTCATCAATCCCGGTGAAGCGTCCGGGTGGACTTATGGAGCGCCGACAGTCGCCATTCTGGAAACGGCTACTCAGGATGTTGAAATTGTCCCGCTCGACACCACTCAGCCTCTTCTGAGTTGGGATCAGACTCGACGCGGGGAACACCGTTCGGAATGAAATGCTGGTCGGCAGTATGGTTTAGTCTCCTCCTGAGAAGCCGACTCAGATAGACTGACGGCAACATCTTTCTACCGGGTGAGGGCGTCTCGATGCCCATGCATCGATCCTTGTTACTGCGAATCGTTCTAGGGCTGGGGCTAATTCTCGGCCCGCTTCTGTTTCCTTCCCGGTTGATGGCCCAGATCCCCGATGAACGGCAGCGGGAGATTGATCAGAGCATTGCGAGAGGACTTGCCTATATCGCTGCTCGCCAGACCCCCAGTGGAGCATGGAAAACAGAAGCCTGGGGGGAATCGACTGCCATTACCTCTTTGGCCGTGATGGCCTTCATGGCGGCAGGGCATGTTCCCGGAGAAGGTCCGTATGGAGAGCAGATCAGTCGGGGTGTACGCTGGGTTGTTTCTCAACAGCAGGCCAATGGAATGCTCATCCGTGATCTGCAAAGTCATGGACCGATGTATGACCACGGCATCTGCACATTGATGCTGGCAGAGGTCTACGGGATGATGGACGGGGCCGATGCTGTCATGGTCAAACGGGCACTGGAAAAAGCGGTTCTTCTGATCCTCCAGGCGCAGGCGGTCGAGAAGTTCGAGCGACATCAGGGGGGATGGCGTTACCAGATCGACAGTCGCGACAGCGACTTGAGTGTCACTGCGTGGCAGCTGATGGCGCTTCGGGCAGCGAAGGATATCGGCTGTGATGTTCCCGCTGAAGCCATTGATCGTGCTGTGAATTATGTGCGGATGTGCAGTAACCCAAAGGATCATGGATTTGGGTATCAGCCCGGCAATACTTCGACCCCCACGCTGACCGGAACGGGCATCACCTGTCTGGAGATATGCGGGGAGCATCATTCTCCGGAATCTCTCAATGCCGTGAAGTGGCTCCAGAGCCATCCGCTGGTGGAACGGTCGGCATACTTTTATTACGGGGTGTACTACACGGGGGTCGGACTGGCAAAGATCGGGGGTGACGCTGCCTCCGAAAATTACCGGCATCTCGTCGACATTCTCCTGCCGATTCAGCAGGAGGACGGGAGCTGGGAACCCAGGCATGGAAGCGAGAAGCAGGCAGGACGCATCTACACCACCAGCATGACAGTGCTGGCCTTGACGGTGGAATATCGATATCTGCCGATCTATCAGCGCTGAAGGTCCGGTTATTCCGGTTGCTCCGTCGGCCCGGATTCGACTGGGCACAACGGTTTCGGCCATCCGATACGGAGTCTACCTGGTGAATCCGTTCTATCTCCGGATACCGAATCGTGCAGCAATTCCCGCCGACGCTGGAACTCAAAAATGAAGTCTCCCCTTCGTACGGAGACTTACTGAGTGAAAATGTGGAAATGGGATCGAACTGGTCCAGCTCTCATCTCCGTCGGCAACTTCTTCTCCTGAAATGTGCGATTGTGGATCACCTCCTACGTACGCATGCTGTTCCTCAGCGACCTGCGACGTTCCCGGCACGAAGAGGGGCCTGATCGCATTGTTTTGCATCAGGTTTTTGTCGTCCTCTGAAATACTCAGTTGACCGAAATACTGAGACCGGGAAGGTCGTTGTGCCAGTTTCAGTTCGTTGAAGCGGATTTGATCACATTGCGAATCGAGAGTGATTCGATCGCTTTCTTGATGTCTGATCAGTCGCCTCATTAGTGCACTGAGAGCCGCAGAGACCCCATCGTTCCCCTTGAGAGGTGACAGTGTCGATAGGGGCCGATGACCCCCGCGATGCACTGGTGCGAAGAAATCTGCAGAGATGCAAGTCTCTCTACAGGTCAGGTCTTGACGGATGTCAGTCGCGAGTCATGATCGACTGGAAACAAAGCATTGTGTTAAAATGGCCACCGTCCATCTGCTTGTGTTTGTCAGCAGGACATTGGGTGCGTTCCCTGTCGGGACAAGGTCGTTTGTCTGCCTGATGCCTGTGTGAACGAATCTTGTCTTTGAGTCTGATCGAATGGTCTGACGGTGGAGTGCCGCTACCGGGATGTGGAACGGGTTGACCAGGATCTTCGATACAGAAGGCTTTCCTCCCCGGTGGGAATGCGGTCCGGGCTGGAAAGCGGACCCTCTTTGGGGATGGCTGTCGATCGTCTCCGACGTGGCTGTGTTTGGTGCTTATACCACCATCCCGCTGATCCTGATTTATTTTCTGAAGAAGAGGCCGGAGCTTCCCTTCCAGCGACTTGGCTGGCTCTTTGTTGCGTTCATCTTCTCTTGCGGACTGACGCATCTTCTTGATGCGGTGATGTTCTGGTGGCCCGCTTATCGATTGATTGGCGCGGTGAAGTTCGTCACAGCGATGATTTCATGGGGAACGGCACTGGCATTGCTTCACGTACTTCCCACAGCGATCAACTTCCGATCACCGTTTCAGACTGTTCAGACCCTCCACCGTGATCCTGAAACGTCAGATTTGGCGATTTCTGCTCCTAAAAAGTTGAGTGGGATGGAGGATCATTTGCGGAAGTCGCTGCGAGCGGCACGCATGGGAACATGGAGTCTGAATGTGAAAACCAGCCAGGCCTGGCTGGACACCATGATGATGTCGCTGGTGGGATTAGGGGCGAAAGCGGGGATTGTTCATATTGAAAAGATTATTGAGCGAGTCCACCGAGATGATCGGGAGATCCTCCTGCAGGCCCTCTCGCGGACGATCGAAACCCGTTCCGTCTTCAATCACAGTTTCCGTATTTACATTCCACCGCATGGCTTTCGCTGGCTTCAGGGGCGGGGAGCAGTGGTCACTGGAGGGAGTGGCGAGGTGGAGCGAATGGTGGGTGTCGGTTACGACATCACCACTGATATGGCAGAACAAAGTGAGCGCCGCGTCCGGTCGCAAGCCATTGAATTTGCCACGAACGGAATTGTCATCGCCGATGCAGTCCAGCTGGACAATCCGATTATTTATGTGAATCCCGCGTTTGAAAAACTGACGGGATATCGTGCGGAAGATGTCATCGGAAAGAACTGTCGAATTCTGCAGGGGCCTGAAACAGATGAAGCATCCAAGCAGCGAATTCGTGAAGCGATCCGCCTGCAGAAAGAGTGTCAGGTCACAATCCTGAATTATCGACGTGATGGGACTCCGTTCTGGAACAACCTTCAGATCTCCCCGGTCGAAAATGACGAAGGATGGGTCACCCATTTTGTTGGGGTCCAGACGGATGTCACCGCCAGTGTCACGAATGAACTTCGATTGCGCGAGGCTCAGGAGACTGCCGATCGCGCCAATCAGGCGAAAAGCGAGTTTCTCGCAAATATGAGCCATGAAATACGGACTCCGCTGACCGCGATTCTAGGCTGTGCAGACAGTCTGTGTCGGGAGCTGTCCGATCCGGTTCCACTGGCCACGGCAAAAACGATTCGGTCTCAAAGTCAGCTGCTCACCGGAATTCTTAACGACATACTTGATCTGTCGAAAATTGAAGCGGGGCGACTGGAAATTCATCGCGAGCCGGTATCGATTCTGAAGGTGATCGGCGAGGTCCGTTCTCTTCTGGAACCGCAGGCGAATGAGAAAAAGCTTGAGTTGTTGACGACATTCGACTCAATGTTGCCGGAAACAATTGAAACGGACCCCTTACGATTCCGGCAAATCCTGTTAAATCTTGCGAGTAACGCCATCAAGTTTACTGAAAAAGGAAAGGTGGAAATCAACGTTCGTTGTGAGCGCTCACAGTCGGAACCGCGACTGGTGATTTCAGTGATTGATACCGGCATCGGGATTCCATCAGACCGCCTCAGTGCGATCTTCGAAGCGTTTACTCAGGTTGATATTCCCATCGTCCGTCGGGCTGGAGGAACCGGACTGGGCCTAACGATCTGTCAGAGACTCACCGAAATGCTGGACGGAGAATTGACCGTTGTCAGTGAAGTGAATCGGGGAAGCACATTTACAATCAGCCTGAAACTGGAGTCCTCGGAATTGGTCAGCCTGAGCGAGTTGGATCAGCGGCGTAAACTCAAGGAATCCCATGAAGCAATGGATATCCTGATCCCGGCACGAATCCTCATCGCAGAGGATACCCGGGCGATCCAGTACATGCTGGAACGAATGCTCACCCCTGTTGTTGATGATGTTGTCGTTGTGAGTAACGGGGAAGAGGCTGTTGCTGCCGTCCTTGAAGCTCAAAAGACGATCCCGTTCAAACTTGTGCTGATGGATATGCAAATGCCGGTGATGAACGGCTATGATGCAACTGCCAGACTTCGCGAATTGGGAATTGACATTCCTGTCATCGCTCTGACTGCGGGGGCCATGACCGGTGATCGCGAACGGTGTCTGGCCGTCGGCTGTACTGACTACGTCTCCAAGCCAATCAGTCGTCCTCAACTCCTGCACCTGATTCAAACGTACTGCGACCAATCCACTGGAGAGCCGAAAATGTCCTGATTCTCATTTTCTTCGCAACGCATTGAAATCAATCAGGATGCAGTGTTTTGTCACCTCTTCGACTGATGTGAAATTCGCCTTATCTTCTGCTGGAAACGGGTCGGAAGCCGATGCTCAAATCCTCTTGAAAGAACAGGGGAAGTGATTGAGGAGATGAGGTGAAATCGATAACAAACGGAGAGACCCAATTGAAGATCGCTTTTCGTGGCGGTAAAGATGATGTGTGCAAAACATTTAGAAATTAATGGCTTCCATCAAATTCAGAGATGATCCCCCACTCCAGATTCGTTAATCTTCGTAAAGAAGTTTTGAGTGAGGGGTGAATCTGAGATGGGGCAACGTCCTGATTGGAATTCCTCAAGACGCATTCCCTGCCTCCACGTGATGATCCGGCATGCTTCCAGCTGATCGCAGATGGGTGTTATCAGAATGGAATTCGCAGGTCCTTTGGGGTTAAATTGAAGACATGCCTGTCGCCCTGATTATCGACGATGACCGCTCCGTCCTGCATCTGGTGCAGAGATCTCTTGAAAAACTGGATATTCAAGTCCTGTCAGCCTCATCTGCGGACGAAGGACTCAAGCTGCTCAACGAAATTCATCCGGATGTCGTTCTCCTCGATATCCTGATGCCACGCATGTCCGGGCTGGATGTCTTCAAGCGGATTCACGACTTTGATCGTCGCCTCCCGGTCATCTTTATCACAGCGGATGCCGGGAGCGAAACCGCAATCGAAGCAATGCAACTGGGAGCGTACGACTATCTTGCCAAGCCGCTGCAGTTGTCCCGGTTAAACGAGCTGGTTTCCAAAGCCCTCGAATCTCGACGGATGATGAGCGTGCCGGTGGCGGTTCCGGTTCGCGAGGAGGAGCGGACTTCCAGCAATGGAGGCGACCTGTTTGTGGGGCGCAGCCAAGGGATGCTGGAAGTCTTCAAATCAATTGGCCGCGTTGCCAAACAGAACGTCACTGTTCTGATTCGTGGGGAAAGTGGGACCGGAAAAGAGCTGGTGGCTCGGGCGCTGTACCAGTCCAGTAATCGGGCAAACAAGCCATTTATGGCGGTCAACTGTGCAGCGCTTCCAGATACGCTTCTGGAATCTGAGCTTTTCGGCCACGAGAAGGGAGCATTTACCGGAGCAGAACGTCGCCGGATCGGAAAATTTGAGCAGTGCAACGGGGGAACACTCTTTCTGGATGAGGTTGGGGATATGTCCCCCCTCACGCAGGGGAAAGTCCTTCGGTTACTTCAGGAACAGCGGTTTGAGCGGGTTGGCGGGAACGACACTATTGAAACCGATGTCCGGTTGATTGCAGCGACTAATCGCCCTCTGGAACAGATGGTCGAAGCCGGGACGTTTCGGGGAGACCTGTTTTATCGACTCAATGTCGTCACGGTGACACTTCCACCGTTGCGAGAGCGGGTCGAGGATATTCCGCTGCTGCTCCAGTATTTCCTGACTCGCATCCGGAAGGAATTGCAGAAGCCGGATATCGAGGGACTTTCGAAAGAGGTCATTGATATCCTGACGGGATATCCGTGGCCGGGGAATATTCGGGAACTTCAAAGCATCGTCCGGCAGGCGGTGCTGAAAGCGACCGGGCCGGTCATTGTTCCTGATTTCCTTCCATCGTCTGTGTTCGACCACCGTCGAAGTGACGACTTTGTTCCAGAGCCTTGGCATCATCCCCTGACGAATCCTGCTGGGGGAGAGGAGTATTCGTCGCCATCCCCGTCAGGCGAGTCCTTCGAGAATGGGCATTCGCATTCTCCCTCGATCGATCTGGAAGAGTTCATCGAAACTCGCCTGCAGGAGGGAACAACAAACCTCTATGCGGAAGCGGTCGACCTGCTGGAGCGTTATCTGTTCACCCGTGTCCTTCAGGCCACCGGGGGGAATCAGACAAAAACGTCTGAAATCCTGGGGATCACGCGTGGAAAAGTGCGCGACCGAATTGCTGCGTTCAACATTTCGATGGGCAAGAAGGTAACGATCGAAGGGGATTGACCCCATTTCCTGTGTTGCCGAATTTCAACAGACCTTTGCAGACTGTAGAAACCAAAAATCGAACGTAGGTCCTGTTCTCTAATTTGAGTGTAAGTCCCGGTTTTGATTGCTTTTTCATCACGGAAAAAGGGACTGCTCTTTCTTTTCGTCTGTCGCACCACCGTAAAATTTGAGCTGGCCGTCGAGCGATCAACGTGTCTGTTCCACTGCCGGTGACCTGACTCTGTCGGCCTGAAGCGACTCAGAAGCGGGCCAAAACTGCTGCTGAATCGGCCAGAATCGACCTCTTTGATGCCAAGGTGACGTTATGGCACGCGCATTGCCTGAATTCAACAGACAGTTGGGGGTAGGAGTCATGATGATT
This sequence comes from uncultured Planctomicrobium sp., assembly GCA_938015865.1. Taxonomy (GTDB): domain Bacteria; phylum Planctomycetota; class Planctomycetia; order Planctomycetales; family Planctomycetaceae; genus Planctomicrobium. The sequence continues at coordinate 29,478 of CALLWY010000093.1, read as the reverse complement.
GGATTAGGAGTCACGATGCGTTTTGTCCTGCTACCAATGATTCTCCTTGGGAGTGCAGCCCTACTGGGAATCAATTGGTCCGGGAAGAGCCCGGACGCTGGCGAAACCAAAAAGCTCCTGTCTTCCGAATCAGACTCGAACTCAGGCAGGGACGGACTCAAAACGGGACTGCTGACTCTGGACAAGGAGACAATCAGCTCTTCCAGCGCGAGTGGCAGCGTATCGACTGACATGGCTCGGTCTGGACGCGATGGTGACTCGTCCAATGGGGATCCCATCGCAACTGCCTCTGTGATGGAGATCAGAAACGAGTCCAACTCTGATGGGAGAGTTCATGCAACAGCGAAAATCCCCACAGCGATCCAACCTGTCTCCATTGATCACCTTATTCAGAGATTGAAGAAGTCACTTGGCGAAATCGAAACATACTCAGGATACACCGCAGTACTTGAACAGCAGGTGCAAAAGAATGGTCGGGTCCTCGATCCGGAAATGATTGAACTCAAACTTCGACGTTCCCCATTCAGTGTTTATTTGCGCTGGCAGAACGATGGGCAGGAAGTTTTGTATGTCGAAGGGATGCATGATGGGAAGTTGCTCGCCCGTCCAACACGGGGAATTGCGGCCCTCAAGGGAATCTGGCGTCTGAACCCCAAAAGTCCGCACGCCATGAAAGGGACGCGGTACCCGCTGACAGAAATCGGAATCGAAAAACTGAACCTCATGGCACTGGAGTTTTACCTCACAAACAACAGTGTCCATGAAGGGGCAGTGTGTCTGGAAGTTCCAGTGGTGGTGGAAGGTCAGGAGGCCGTTTGTTATCAGGTGACTTTTGCTAATGAACAGGTCTCCCCTGAGTACGCAGCGTCGCACCTGACGTTCGATCTGAAATCGGGACTGTTAAAGTCGGTCGAAAGCTATTGTTGGGGGACAGATTCACGTCCTGGTCAACTCCTGGAACGCTATCGATATCACCGTGTTGTTCCCCATGTGGGATTAGGAGACCACGATTTCAGCGTCTCCAACAGTGAATACAAGTTTCAGAATTAACGATCCGCAAAGGATTCAATTGTCGATGAGGAGCAGGTTCGCCTGACTGGAGCGTCATACAACGAGCCAGCATTGGATCAATCTGAGGCATCCTGCAGACCTTCGGAGGTCCAATGAACACCATTCAATGCAATCCGTATTTCAACACTGCTCAGAAGGCCTTTGTGGAACTTTCTCGCCATATTCTGGTCGTGTTGAGTGTCGCATTGATCACCCTGGCAGTGACCGGGTGTGCGAAGCATGAGAAAGTCATTGAAGTCGACGCGCCGGGGACCTCGATTGACGTGGAACGGGTGACACAACCCGACGGCGATGTGGATCTTAAAGTTGAAACGGTTACCCCATAAATAAAAGCAAAGATCGAATCAGAATCCTGACTCGTTTTCAGCGCTTCTGATCTTTGAATCCCAATGGAAGGACTGTGTTGGTTCATGGTCCATTTCTCACCCCCCGGCAGTGATCAGATCCATATAAAATGCTCTGAGCTGTCACAACTGGAGAAGCCTCATGTTATCCTGGGCACTCACATTTTTGGTCATCGCGTTGATTGCTGCTGTGTTAGGGTTTGGAACTCTCGCTGGCACTGCTGCATGGGCAGCAAAAATCTGTTTCATCGTGTTTATCGTGTTGTTCCTTGTGGCAGCATTGACAGGACGGCGCAGTCCGACTGTGTAGCGTGAGCAACACAACACATGGAGCAGATGACGATCATCTCACTCCGACACCTGGTCAATGCGCAAGTTCCCTCGGAATGATTCTGAAGGGAACTTTCGCAGTGTCTGGAGATCCACCGGCCGATTGGCGTACAGTTCCGATGGAGAGTTGCAGTCACTTCACTTCCGCCGCGAATGTGATGATTCGAAGATTTGGGCATCCTGAAAAACTGAGAGGGCGGGGCTAAGTTGCTCCACGGAGCACTTGGGATGGGACAGGAGTGATTGTGAAATCAGGGGTGTATGCGGTCGAAGACTGGATACACCACTGGCAGACGCCGCTATTGAATTTCAAAAGGAAGTAGCGGTGTTCGAATCGGAGTGTTCCATTGGACAATCCTGAAGGCATTCTAAAGTTGGTATGATATTGCCTCAGGATCAAACGATTCGAGAAACGATCTGGAAATTCCGACGCACGGCTTCAGCAGGCGATTCTGGACATGACCAGCGAATTTCATCCCGACGACAACCCCATCGTTAACCTTGAGTTGGCGCTGGAGCGGCTCGACCATGACCGGGGATTACTCCGCGATCTGGCCGGGTTTTATCTGGAGGATGCGCCTCAACTTTGCAATCAGGTTGAAGCTGGTTTGGCGACGGAGAATGTGGAAGAGATTGTCCGAGGGGCTCACAGCTTGAAGGGCCTGTCGGCGAATTTCGATGCAACCATCGCGGCTTCAGCAGCCTTGGATGTTGAACTTTCGGGACGGCAGGGAGATATCGAGGCAGCACGGCAGGCCTTCCCCCGTCTGAAAGCTGAAGTTCAGCGCGTCATCGAATTCCTTGAGTTGAACGTGCTGACTCCGTCCGCTTCGCGCCACCCTCGTTAAACGAATGTCATAGGATCATTGTTCTCGAATGAGTCCGAGAACTGCCCGGCAGTCGACACCCGGTCGAATCTGGGGAACCTGCGCTCCAGCTCTGGGTTCTCACGACTCGGAGCGCGCGACATCCTGTGATGGTCGTGAAAGGGAATGATCGACAATGACTTCCGTTTGAAGTTCACGGCTTTTGATGACCGCCTGATGGATTTCGTGAGCCTTGATCAGGTCCGCGATTTCCGGTACCGGAACCAGTCCTCCCACGAGCCGTCTTCCGAAAAGATCAAACATGACGTCGTGGGCTGTGCGATCCCGGTTGAGTGTTTCCGTGGATTTCTTCCCCAAAATGTCCCAGCTGATTTTGTCGTCGCCTGAAAGTCTGATGTTCCCATGGCGACAAGTGATCATTGCGCTTGAGGACGAGAAGTCGCCGAGATGATCTCCGGCATGAAAGAGAATCCGGGCGGTGACTGGTTCTCCATCCCGATTCATTCGACGAAACTTGAGGGTAATCGCCCCCGTATCAGAATCGACAACGACCGAGCGGCATTCCGACTGCATCACGTTGCAGCACCAGTCGTGGGCCAGCAGTTCAGATGCGGTCCCCACCTCGCCGTGGCATTGAAATTCCAGGTATTCGATCGCCCCGGGCTGTCAATTCTCGCAGCCGAAGGGTCGATCGCGCCCACCGATAGGAAAGTTCTGGCATCACCAGGCAACGATGTTCGCGGGCGGCGGACTGCAGTTCGAGAAGTTCCGTCAGACGATATCGGGAGTAGACAGACTGCAGGACGAGGGAGGGACGCTGTAATACGGTGGAGCGGAGAATTGGGACATTGCCCATCCAGTTGACTTCCCCGAAGACGACCCCCTGGCAACGACGGAGGAGACCATCAAGGCTTTGGGAGTAGGTTGCGTGCAGATGCTGAGCGTTTTCTTTTGCAGCAGCAAGTCTGCTGTCGTAGACCTCCATCAGCTGCAGTCGCTGCTGACGGATGAGCGCATTGAGCAGCGGCATCGCTGTGTGAGAAATGCCCCCGACCAGTCCGAGCTTGATGGTAGGCAGACTCATTCGGAGCAGCTCTCTCTCGAACGGAACGGTTGGAACGTGTGTTCAGGAATGGAAATCATGCTGCCGGGTCGCGGTGTGCGAATGGTAGGATGGCAGAAATTGGGTGATTGACGTCTGAGGAATGATGTGCCGTCTCTCTCCGTGCGTGAAAACGACGGGAGGAAACGTTTCCATTCTGAAATGATGCTATCGATTGAGGCGGGAAATTCAAACTCCTGCTGAATGCGACCCCGTTGGTGGGGGCTCATTCAAAAATCAAAATCGCCTGATCTTTTTTGATGCAGCAGCAAGCAGGTGAGGCCAGAGATAAAGGCTGGTCCTGAATCGCCATCGCTTCGGCAATGCCGGGGCGATAGGGTTTTCTGGCTGGATCGGTGCGATGTCTGCCGGATTGAGAAAAGAGCACTTTCGCAAGGATTTTGTTGTTCAGATGGGAGCACCGAAGGTCTTTTACGGCAACTGGTTCAATCAGGGAGATTTCGGGCTTTCGTTTCTGAAGTTCGTTCGGCAGAATGAGCCTCCAGACAGCTTTGCATTGGTCCGCTGGGGACATCCTGAACATGAACAATATCATCTGCTTTATTCTCGGGGGTGGAAAAGGGACACGGTTGATGCCGTTGACCGCTGAACGATCCAAGCCCGCAGTCCCCCTTGGCGGAAAATTCCGGCTGATCGATATTCCCATCTCGAACTGTATCAACAGCGACCTCCGCAAAATTTATCTGCTCACACAGTTCAACTCGGTGAGTCTGCACCGTCATATCCGCCAGACATACAACTTCGACCCCTTCAGTGGCGGTTTCGTCGAGATTCTTGCAGCCGAACAGACCAACGAGTCGGTTGACTGGTATCAGGGGACAGCGGATGCCGTGCGAAAACAGCTTCGCTACATCCAGCAGCCGGGAGTGGAATACGTCCTCATTCTGTCCGGGGACCAGCTTTACCGGATGGACTATCAGAAAATGCTCCAGACCCATCTGGAGACCGACGCTGAAGTCACCATTGCTGCCCTTCCCATCGAAGAGGAACAGGCATCGTCCTTCGGAATCATGCGCCTTGATGAGACAGGTCGGGTGCAGGGCTTTCTGGAGAAGCCAAAGACCGCCAGTGAGTTGTTGCAGTTCAAAACGGACCCGGCCTGGATCGAGGCACAGGGGATCCCGTGCGGCGGACGTCAGTACCTGGCGAGCATGGGCATCTATCTGTTCAACAAAGACGTCTTGGTCGATGCACTGCAGAAGACGACCTATCACGATTTCGGGAAGGAAGTTTTCCCCGCCTCCATCCGCAGCAAGCGGGTCCAGACCCATCTGTTTGATGGGTACTGGGAAGACATCGGGACGATCAAGGCCTTCTACGAATGCAATCTGGCGCTGGCGAAGCCGGAACCTCCGTTTGATATGAATACGCCAGGGCTGCCGATCTTTACCCGGCCTCGCTATCTTCCGCCGAGCCGGATCGAAGGGGCGACGATCAAGTTAAGCCTTGTCTCCGATGGATGCGTGATCTCATCTGATGTCGTGATTGAAGAATGCCTGATTGGATTGCGCAGCGTCATCGGCAGGAACGTCTCCATCCGACGCTCCGTCATGATGGGGGCTGATTTCTATCAGAACGACGAACAGGCCCGAACCGTCGATCCTTCTGCTCCTCCCATTGGAATTGGGGAGGGATCCATTGTGGAAGGGGCGATCATCGACAAGAACTGCCGCATCGGCAAAAACGTTGTCGTGCGTTCTCCCTCACCGAATCCGCCCGATGGCCGATGTGGCCCGGTTGTTGTTCGAGATGGGGTGATTGTCATCCCGAAGAACACCATCCTTCCCGACGGCTGGAAAATGGGGGTGATCGAACCGTGCCAGTTCTGATTCCGTCCTGAAACAGAGCGGACGCGACGGGGGATTTGGTATTCCCCCACCGGGGAACTATTCGGTTCGCCATTTCTGGATCAGCGACAGAGCTTCGTCGCGTGTGGAGATCTCCTCATTGAGTTGGGCATCCCGGATGGTCTGAAGCCAGATTTTGAATTTCGAACTGGCTGGGATTCCCATCTGAATCAGGTCGTCGCCGCTGATCAGCTGGGGGGGATTTAATTTGTCCATGGGAGTGGTCTGGAGAAACTCCTCTGCCCATCGGAATGGAGAATCGCTCTCGCCGGAGACCATGGCCGCTGTCCGCTCAATGTGAAGCAGTTCCCTGAACAAGTGGTGAGCCACGAAAGGCTTCACGACGGACATTGGCTGGTGCGGCAGACTCTGGATTCGACCTTGATGGGCGACCAGCCAGCTGGTTTGAAACGCTTCTTCGTTCGAAAGTCGCAGCCGTTGAGCCACTCCCCCAACGGTACCTCCCTTCGGTGTTTGGCGAGACATTTTCAGCTGATCGACAGGAAGATCGCGTAATAAGGCTGCCAGCCCAACTGGAAATCGGGTCTCTCCCAATCGCTGCATCAAGGCCAGCCGTGCGGGCCATCGCGAGGGGGCTTCCTGAATGGTTCGTTCAACTACCTCTGGAAAGAGAAACTCCATCAGATGGAGGTCAACGCAAAGTTCCATCGCCCGAGCCCGGGAGGGATGCGACAGAATCTTGCGAAGTTCCTGAGCAATTCTCTCCGCACTCACCTGCACGATATCCCCTGCAAGACTCCGAATGGCCTCTGCGGTCTCCGGATCGAGGTTGTAGTCCAGTATCGAGGTGAATCGGACCGCTCTAAGGACACGGAGCTTGTCTTCTTTCATCCGTTCGTGAGGACTTCCAATCGCCCGAATCAGACGGTTGGTCAGATCGGCTTCTCCTCCGACGTAGTCCAGTACCTTTTCCTTGAGCGGGTCGAAGAACATTCCATTCACGGTAAAGTCGCGTCGTCTGGCATCTTCTTCGGCGCTGCAGAATTCAACACGGGAAGGCCGGCGACCGTCCAGATATTCCGCATCGCGGCGAAATGTGGCGACTTCGACGGCATCTCCGGACCCTCGTTTTCCAAGGACAATCACCACGCCGAAACTCTCTCCGACGGCTTTTGAACGCCCCGGTCCAAAGACGGCTCGAACCTGTTCGGGCGTCGCATTCGTTGCGACATCGTAATCGTGTGGCTCCACCCCCCGGAGCAGATCACGGACGCACCCACCGGCCCAGTAGGCAGTGTACCCAGCCTCTGTAAGCTTCCTGACAACGTAGGTGGCGAACTCTTTTGACATCGGACGATTCAGATCAATGACCGGTTCTGTGTTGCCCCCCCGTTCCTGTTGGGGGCCGTCCCGGTGGTCCATGACTGGAACGGGTTCAGGGGGGACGACTTTTCTTCATTCAAAGGAAGGAACTGGAGACGACTGGAAGATATTCTCTCCACTGTTACATTGACACTCTTCGAGCAGACTGCCTCCGGACAGTTTTCTGATTTCGCAGACAAATCATTTTTGCAGCCAATTGATGGGACGATGACGATGGGACTTTCGGAGAAGACCGTTCTGATTGCTGGAGGAGGGTCCGGGATCGGTGAGGCGACCGCTCTGGCTTTTGCGGAAGCAGGATGTCAGGTGGCCATTGCCGGTCGAAATGAGGAGAAACTGAAGGCGGTCGCTGACAGACATCCGAATATCCGGTTTCATCGGGCGGATGTCTCGAACCGGGAGGAAGCGCTCGAACTGGTGGACTGGGCGAACAAGACGCTGGGCCGCATCGACATCCTGATGAACAGCGCCGGAATCAATATTCCGAAACGGTCAATCGGAGAAATCGATCCTGCGGACTGGGACCGGGTTATGCAGGTGAACGCGACAGGGGCGTTCAACACCATTTACGCTGTCCTCCCGCAGATGCGGGAGCGGAAGGACGGATTGATTATCAATATTTCGTCTGTATCCGGGCTCCGTCCGGGGGTGCTGGGGGGAGTTGCCTATAATGCTTCCAAGTTCGCGATGACGGCACTGGGAACCTGCGTTGGAAACGAAGTGCGGAATGAAGGGGTCCGGGTCACGAATGTCTATCCGGGGGAGGTAGAGACTCCGATTCTCGACCAGCGCCCGGTTCCGGTCTCGAAAGAACATCGGGCCCGAATCCTTCAGCCCGAAGATATTGCCTCCATGATTGTGGCCATTGCCCAGCTTCCGCCGCGGGCTCATGTCCCGGATCTGGTGATCAAACCGACCATTCAGGAGCACCTGTAATCAGCGGACTCTCCAGTCGATCCGACCGAAATGGGCAAAGCGGGGGAAATTCCCCCGCTTTTTTCGTTCAGAAAACTCCTCTGTCTGTAAAAGAGGAGTTTTCATTACGATTCACGGGTCAGTCGGTCAGGGACTCGAGTCTCCTGCACACACTGGCTGTTTCCCCGAATCGTCCTTTCTCCATCTGTTATCGAACTGACTCCGTGCTCCCTTATCTGCTCAATCTGGTCTATTGCGTCCTGATCGCATTGGCGATGCCGATTGTGATCTGGAAGCGGTGGCGGACTGGAAAGTATCGGCGCGGGTGGAAAGAGAAACTGTTCGGAGATCTTCCCGATCTGAGCAGCCATCCTCGGCCGCGAGTCTGGTTTCACGCGGTAAGTGTAGGGGAAGTCCTCCAACTCCGACAGATTGTTGAGCGGCTTCAGCGAGCCCGTCCGGAGATTCTTCCCGTCATCACAACAACCACGGAGACCGGGTATTCCGTTGCTCGGGACACCTTTCCAGCGTGTGAAGTGACTTTCTTCCCTCTCGACTTCACATGGAGTGTTCGCAGGGGGCTGCGTCGAATTGCTCCCAGTGCCATTGTCCTCGTAGAGCTGGAACTCTGGCCGAATTTTATTCTGGCTGCGGCCCGTCATCAGATTCCGCTGGCGCTGATCAATGGACGGCTGAGCAGCCGGAGCTTTCGCGGGTATTCGCGTATCCGGCCGCTGGTGTCCCAGCTGTTGCGGTGCTTCTCGCTCATTGCGGTTCAAACGGATGAGTACCGTGACCGCTTTATCTCGCTTGGGGCGAATCCCGCCACAACCCGGGTGACCGGGTCCATCAAGTTCGATGGAGTCGCAACGAATTCCGACCTTCCCAAGACGCGTGAACTGACGGAATGGATGGAATTAACAAAGGGAGTCCCGGTGATCGTGGCGGGGAGCACGCAGGCACCGGAAGAAGACTACGCATTGAGGGCATTCAGGAAATTGAAACGGGACGACCCGGCTCTGAGGCTGGTCCTCGTTCCACGTCATCCGGAACGACGGGATGAAATCCTTCAACTCGCTTTGCGAATGGGGTTTTCCGTCCGGCAGCGATCCACCCGGCAGATTCATTCTCAGTTCCCCTCCAGCCCTCAAATTGAACTGCTTGATACCGTCGGAGAGTTAGGAGCCTGCTGGGGACTCGCGACCGTTGCCTTTGTCGGAGGGAGTTTTGGTTCGCGAGGTGGGCAGAACATGCTGGAACCGGCTGCCTTCGGGAAACCGGTCTGCGTTGGGCCAAATACGTCCAATTTCAGGCAGATCGTCGAGTTGCTTCAGTCACATGATGCGATTACGACGGTCCATTCCGCTGAAGAAATGCAGGAATTCTTCGCCAAAATGCTTCGTCATCCTGAAGTGGCCGCCGCACAAGGGGAACGGGCCCGAGAGGTCGTTCTCAGGCAGCAGGGAGCGACGGATCAGACAATTTCCCTGTTGCTGGAGTGTCTCGGGGAGGCGCCGGCGGGCTCCCAGTGTGCCGCGTGAGGACCTTCTTTCCGTTCGGGAATTCAGATCGGCATCCGTTTTTCCGGGACGGGAGAGCGGAATTGACCTTTGATTGGGCATTCAGGATCTGTAAAAAAGTGAAACCTGAATTCATCAGTGCGGTCCCGGGATCTCTGAAAGAGCGTATGGCAGAATGAAGAACGTGCGGGAACGCAGGCGGACCGTAGACAATTGGGGTGACATCCACATTGCTCCCGGTGAGCAGCAGAACGTCGAGCTGGCCATTGGGGCAAGCTACAGTGGTCATACCGTCACCATTCCGGTTCATGTTCGCCGCGGGCTGACCGAAGGGCCGGTCGTTTTTATCTCCGCTGCCGTTCATGGCGATGAAATCAATGGGACCGGAGCCATTCGGCAGCTCATCCTCGATCCCAGGTTAAAGCTGAAATCCGGAAGTCTGATTCTTGTTCCGGTGGTCAACATGCTCGGTTTCGAACAGCATTCACGCTACCTGCCCGACCGACGTGACCTGAATCGATCGTTTCCCGGAGATGCCAAGGGGAGTCTGGCAGGGAGGCTCGCCCGTCTGTTTATGGACGAAATCGTCGAACGCTCTGATTACGGGATTGATCTCCACACCGCTGCAATTCGCCGAACCAACTTTCCGAATCTCCGTGCCGACCTGAACCATCCCGAAGTCAAAAGGCTGGCAAACGTTTTTGGTTGTGAAGTGACCGTTGATGAAAAGGGGCCTTCCGGCTGCCTGCGGCGAGCTGCTTGTAACGCCGGTTGTCCGACCGTCATTCTCGAAGCGGGAGAGGTCTGGAAAGTCGAATCGATGGTCATTGAGTATGCCCTGCAGGGGATTTTCAACGTGTTGATCCACCTGGGGATGATTGACGGGACGCCTCAACCTCCTCCCTATCGGGCTATGGTCAGGAACACGACTTGGGTCCGTTCCGATAGTGCGGGGTTTCTTCACTTCCACGTCGCGCCGGGAAGTCTGGTCCGCCGGGGAAGCCCCATCGTCACTGTGAATACTCTTGTCGGGAACCGGGGAGAGACCCTGAAGGCCCCCCTCAGCGGAATTGTCCTGGGAATGACGACGTTGCCGTTTACAGCCCCCGGTGAACCTGTCTGTCTGATTGGACAACTCCCTAGGGGACGAAAGGCAATCGAGGAGGTCATTCAGAATCTCCCGGACCATTCTGTGTCCAGACAGATTCGGAATCATCTGGCGACCAGCATCCACGTTGTCGATCCCATCACCCACCAATGAAAGTCCAAAAAGGCAAACAATCACAAGGCATGGCCTGAAATTGTTCTTCCGCCGTAATTGCGTATCGGGTTCAGATGAACCGGACATTGCACTCGGAATAACGCCTCCTGCCACATCAGAGAAGCATCTTCATTATGGAGACATGGAAGTTACTGCTGGATACGGTCACTCTTCTGGGGGCCTGTATTGTTGTCGGGGGGATATTTGCCCGCTTCGGACAAAGTCCGATGGTCGGGTATCTGCTCGCAGGAATGATTACCGGAGGCCCCGGAAGCCTGCACATTATTCATCAGGAAGAAACAATTGAGCACATCGCAGAGCTGGGGGTCGCCCTTCTCCTCTTCAGTCTGGGACTGGAATTCTCCTTTTCCCGGTTGAGGGCATTAGGCGCCAAAACGCTCATGGCCGGAGGATTACAGGTTGCCCTGACGACGGCCGTGGCCGGGCTCATCGCCATGCCGTTCACATCCAATTACAAGGAAGCCATCGCGATTGGAGCAATGGTCTCCCTGAGCAGTACGGCATGCGTCCTGCGAGTCCTGATGGACCGTTCGGAGATGGAAACTCCTCATGGACGGAACACGCTGGCCATTTTGTTGGTTCAGGACATTGCCGTCGTTCCTCTGGTGATTCTGATGACCCTCCTGGCACAGGGAGGCTCGGCACTCGACATTGCATGGGATGTGGGATCGGTCCTGTTAATATCAGTGGGACTTGTGGCCATCCTGTATGTCGTTCTCAATTTCGTAGCTGTTCCCGTGTTCGGGACGATGACTCTCGAACGCAACCGGGAACTGACGATGGTCCTGGCGGTGGTCATCGGACTCGGCTCCGCAAGTGTTGCGGCACTTGCGGGGGTCTCGGCATCACTGGGAGCGTTTATCGCCGGGATGTTTCTGGGAAGCTCCCAGTTCTCCTCACAGATTCGTGCGGATGTCTCCTCGCTTCGGACGGTCCTGCTGACCCTCTTTTTTGGTGCTGCGGGAATGCTGGGAGATCCCATCTGGTTGTTGAAGCATCTTCCTCTTGTAGCGGTTGTGACCGCAGCCATTGTGCTGGTCAAAATGGGAGTGGTCTGGGGAATCCTCAGGCAGCTGGGACAATCGACGCACGTGGCAGCGGCCACTGGCGTCTGTTTGGCGCAAATCGGGGAGTTCGCGTTCGTGCTCGGGAGCATCGGGCATCAGAAAGGGGTGCTGACCCCCGAAGTTCACGAACTGATGATCTCCGCGACTATTGCCACACTGTTTTTGAGTCCGTATCTCGTTCCCAACTCGGTTCGCATTGGAGCGTGGCTGTCGCGGCAGAAGTCAGGGGCGTCCTTTGGCGGTTCAAAAAGCGAGGACCATCTTCCCGATATCGTTTTTATCGGATTTGGTCCCAGCGGGCAGGCGGCTGCCGAACCATTTCTGGGACGTGCCGAGAAGGTTCATGTGGTCGATCTGTCCCGACGTTGCCTGGCCCGAGCGAGGGAAATGGGCTTCGTCGCGCATCATGGAGATGGTGCTCATCCGGAAATTCTGGAACACGTTCATGTGGCATCCGCGCAGGCAGTGGTGATCACCGTCCCGGATCATCAGGGAGCGTTACGAATTCTTGATGAAGTCCGGCGGCTCGCCCCGCATGCTCATACCATTGTTCGGTCCCGACACCAGAGGTATTCGCAAGAGTACGAGTCTGCGGGGGCGAATGCGGTGTTGGGGGATGAGGAAGAGGTCGGCAAGGCACTCGGCCATGAGGTCGCACGCTGGCTGGAAGAATCGGCAGCCATCAGCGGCACGCACGCCGTCGATGCAGAAGAGGAATCGGTCGTCGCCAAATAAATGAAGCGGCACACTTGTGATGTGCCGCTCATTTGGTGATTTGGACGGAATGCTGGAAAATTATGTTGCCCGGCCCAGATATTCGCCGGTCTCAACGGAAATACGGATTTTTTCCCCTTCCTTGATGAATGCGGGGACCTGCACTTCAGCACCGGTTTCGACGGTTGCTGGTTTGGTGACGTTGGTTGCTGTGTTTCCTTTGGCGGCTGGTTCCGTGTAAGTCACCTCAAGGATCACATGAGAGGGGGGGCTGACACCGATCAGCTGATCGTTCCAGTACAGCAACCCGCAGGGTTCTCCCTCTTTGATGAATTTCATCTGCTCGCCACAGACATCCTTTGCCAGGCTAACCTGTTCGAAGCTTTCGTTGTCCATGAAAATGTAATTCGTTCCGTCGAAGTAGGAGTACATTCCGTCGGAGTTGCGGATATCGGCAGCTTCCAGAGAATCGCCGCTCCGGAAGGTGATATCCAGACTGACCCCGGTCAGGAGGTTGCGAATGCGGGTCTTGTAAAGGGCCTGGCCTTTTCCCGGTTTCACGAAATGAACATCAAGCATTTCATAGGGTGATCCTTCGTGGATAATCTTGATCCCCTTCTTGAATTCCCCCGCGTTAATCTGTGGCATTGGTCTTTTTTCTGATGAAACGCTAAGTTGAAAGAATCGCTGTGGACCAGCGAGAGTACGTCTTGACGTGTTGGAATCGATTGATCTGTTGTCCCGGCGGAAGTTTGTATTCGCCGCTGGGACTCGCTCCGAAAGAATAGCAGATGCCCGCCACGTGGGAAATCTTGGCTAAAGAGAACCCGCCACATTCCATGCTTCCGCAGCGTGATCCGGCCTCAACGCTCTCTCCCCCTCGCTGGCAGGCTGACCTCTCCCGGGCAATTCGTTCGCCGCGGGAACTTCTGGAACGACTGCAGCTTCCTGTCGAATCCACCCACATCCCTGATTCGGTTCTGGACGAATTTCCACTTCTTGTCCCAGAGAGCTACGTTCAGCGAATGCAGCCGGGGAATCTGACCGATCCTCTTTTGCAACAGGTGCTTCCGTTGTCGTTAGAGGAAGTGCCGGGTGATGGTTTTCTAGAGGACCCCGTTGGAGATCATGCTGCGCGGATTGCTCCGGGGCTTCTCCACAAATATCACGGACGGGCGTTACTGATCGCTCATGGCTCGTGTGCTGTCCATTGCCGATACTGTTTCCGACGACATTTCCCGTATGAATCAGAGCCGAAATCGCTCGAAGCATGGGGACCGGCGCTGCAGGCCATTCGCGAGGATTCGTCTCTGCGGGAAATCATCCTCAGTGGAGGTGATCCTCTGATTCTCTCGGATCGTCGACTGCAACTGCTGATTGAACAGCTGGAGGAGATTCCGCATCTCCGGCGTCTTCGAATCCATTCACGCTTGCCGATTGTTCTTCCGTCCCGGGTCACGCCCCAGCTGGTGTCGGTATTGAAATCAACCCGGCTCCGCGTGGTGATCGTGGTTCACTCCAATCACGCCAATGAACTGACCGGGGACTGTGCTGAAGCCATCGACTCGCTGGTTTCCTCCGGTTTCATGGTTCTGAATCAGGCGGTGTTACTGAACGGGGTGAACGACACACTGGACGCACTTCGCGACTTGTGCGAACGCTGCATCGATCTGGGTGTTCAGCCCTACTATCTGCATCAGCTGGATCGGGTTCGTGGGGCGTCTCATTTCGAGGTTCCTGTGGAAAAGGGACTGGAGTTGATACGTCAATTGCGCCAACTCCTTCCGGGGTATGCAGTTCCAACATACGTGCGCGAGCAGGCGGGAGAAGCATCCAAGACTCCCTTGGTTTGAACCTTCCGTCTCATTCTCCCCTGTCTAGCTGGGGTAGGGGGGGACCGTTCAACGGACTCGGAGAGCCTGATATCAATTGGGTTTGAGGCGATCGAGCCCGGGCAGGCGTTTTCTTGCCGTTACAATCGGCTCTTTCGGAACACTCGCCGCGGTCGCCTTGTTTTTACCAGAAACAGCAGTGTTACTGTCTTTCCTAAGCTCCCTGCGGCCGATTCTCTCTTTGTCGCAGGAGGTATTTCGTCGTTCAGCCTGCAACTGCCCAGTCACGGCTTGATTTGGGAAGTGAACCGACGCCAACCCGAGGCTGCCGGGAGATGTGCGTCAATCACTCAAAGTCTTCGCCGGTTCAAGCATTTCATAGAACACCCATAGTTGAATACGCCACTGCGGGTACGTTCGAAGCGGAACGTACTCCAAACGAGGAGTCAGGAAGATGCTCGTGCTCTCGCGTCATCGCGACGAAAGTATCATGATCGGTGATAACATCGTCGTCACCATTGTCGATATCCGGGGGGACAAAGTCCGTCTCGGAATTCAGGCCCCGACGGAAGTACCGGTCCACCGTCAGGAAGTTTATGAGGCGATTCTCCGCGAACGGAGTGTGAATCGTCCCGGGGATCAGGCTGCCAGCGCGTCTTCGTGACCGGCCTGTGAACGGAAGTGTCTTGTCTGGGGGCGAATTGTTCTGGTGCCCCCAGACTCGGGTCGCCTCGTTGTTCCCGTGTCATCCAAGCCCCCACTTCTGTTCTGGAATGGGTTCCGCCCCGGTGTGTAGCCATTCAGGCAAGTCTGTGATTATGCTGGCAGCGGTGTTCGAGGTCCGTTCTGTTTTGGTTGGATGCCTCTGAGTGGCATCAGATTCCTGGACTCTCGATCGATGTGAGGAGAGGGGCTTGCAAAGCGGGATTTGCTCCAGACCACAGATGCAAATGCGGCGGCGGAGTGCAGGATGATCTGGTTCGTCGCCATTTGCCTGCTTCCAGCGTTCGCGATTTCCTGGACGCTGACCTGGGTGATGCGGAAAGTTGCTCCGCTTCTGGGGTTGCTTGATCAGCCGGCTGCCCGGAAGGTTCATGTCACTCCCACCCCCCTGGGGGGAGGAATTGCGATCTATCTTGGCGTCGTGATTCCACTTCTTCTGGCCCAGCAGGCCGCTTTCCTGCTGGAAACGTCTCCGGCGGATCAGGACGTCATTCCGCTTCAACTGAGAGAACATCTGCCGGGTGTGCTGTATCGATCCGGTCAGCTGTGGGCGATTCTGGCTGCGGGAACGCTGTTGTCCGTCATAGGACTTCTGGACGATCGTTTTGGGCTTTCCTGGAAAATTCGCCTGGGAATTCAGTTCCTTTTAGCCATCGCTCTGGTCAGTGCGGGCATTCGGGCAACTGTTCTGATCTCCATTCCCTGGGTCGGGAGCATTCTGACCGTCCTGTGGATGGTGGTCCTGATCAATTCGTTGAATTTCCTCGACAATATGGATGGTCTGGCAGCAGGGATTGGAATGATCGCCTCGCTTCTGTTTGCCTGGATCATGTTACAGCTGACCGGCGAACCTCGATGGCTGGTTGGAGGATGTCTTCTGATCCTTGCCGGTTCGATCGGCGGGTTCCTGTGTCACAACTGGACTCCGGCTCGAATTTTTATGGGGGATGCCGGAAGCACATTTATCGGTCTGATGCTGGCGACACTGACCGTTCTCGGGACGTTCTATGAGGAGCCCTCCTCGGCACCGCACCGACTCCTTGCCCCCCTCTTTATTCTGGCGATCCCCTTATACGACTTCACATCCGTCGTTTTGATCCGGCTTGCCAATGGGGTCAGCCCATTCCATCCGGACCGGAATCACTTTTCCCATCGATTAACTGATCTGGGACTCAATCGTCGAAACGCGGTCCTGATGGTTCACTTCACGACGCTGGCAACCGGACTGGGGGCGATCCTTCTGTATCACGTCGACGACTGGCCCGCTGCGTGGCTGGTGATTGCGATTGAACTGTCACTTCTGGTGATCGTGTCGATTCTGGAAGCCGCCGGCCGAAAGATGTCCCGCGCTGTTGCCAGAGGGGCCAATGGGGAACCCCTCAGTAGCGACTCCATTCCCGTCAATGAAAACGGCACGTCGAGTTGACGTGCCGCGCCGGTGCTTTTTGAGCTAAGAGTCTCTCGCAGATCATTCTGCCCAGCCACGAGAGCAGGCAATCGCTTTGGCCCAGTTCCGGGCAAGCTCATTGCGTTTCTCGTCGCTCATCTGTGGCTGGAACTCCTTGTCGAGGGTCCATTGCTGCGAGAGTTCTTCCTGATCTTTCCAGACCCCGGTTGCCAGACCCGCCAGATAAGCTGCTCCGAGCGCTGTGGTCTCCTGAACCTTGGGACGTTGAACGGTGACGTTCAACAGGTCGGCCTGGAACTGGAGCAGAGAATTATTGACGGAGGCTCCCCCATCCACTTTCAGTCTCAGAAGGGGAATTCCGGCGTCCTGCTGCATTGTCCGGAGGACATCCATTGTCTGATACGCCATTGATTCGACAGCGGCGCGGGCAATGTGAGCACTCGTGGTGCCGCGGGTGATTCCCACAATCGTTCCGCGAGCGCTGGAATCCCAGTAGGGTGTTCCCAGTCCAACGAACGCCGGGACAAAGTAAACGCCATCCGTATCATCAACATGAATGGCCAGCTTCTCGACGTCGCTCGATTTTTCGATGATCTTGAGGCCGTCCCTGAGCCACTGCACGACTGCGCCGGAAATAAAGACGGATCCTTCAAGGCAATAGGTCACCTGGTCCCCAATCTTCCAGCCGACTGTGGTGAGCAGACCATTCTCCGAAAAACGGGGCGTGTCGCCAATGTTCATCAGCATGAAGCAACCCGTTCCGTAGGTGTTCTTCGCATCCCCCGGCTTGAAGCAGGCCTGACCGAATGTGGCCGCCTGCTGGTCCCCAATCGAACTGGCGATTGGAAGTGAACGGCCGAAGAGTTCAGGGTCCGTCTCTCCAAGAACTTCGCTGCAGCTGCGCACTTCCGGAAGGATCTCACGCGGGATTTTCAGCAGGTCCAGAAGTTCCTGATCCCAATCCATGGTCTGAATGTTGAACAGCAGTGTCCGCGAGGCATTACTGACATCGGTGACATGGACGCGTCCTCCAGTCAGTCGCGAGATCAGAAATGAATCGATCGTCCCACATTGAATTTCCCCTCGCTGGGCACGTTCTCTCAGCCCCGGTATGGTATCGAGGAGATGGGCAATCTTGGTGCCGGAAAAGTAGGCATCGATCACCAGCCCGGTCTTCTGGCGGATCATCTGTGTATATCCTGCCGCCTTGAGTTCTTCGCAGCGAGGAGCTGTGATTCGGCTCTGCCAGACTATGGCATTCGAGACAGGTGCTCCTGTCTTTTTGTCCCAGAGAACGATGGTTTCCCGTTGGTTGGTGATGCCGATCGCTGCCACATCTCCTGCTTTTGAACCGGACAGGACCTTCTGGGCCGTTGTCAGCTGAGACTTCCAGATCTCTTCCGGGTTGTGTTCGACGTGCCCCGGTTCGGGAAAGATCTGCTCGAATTCCTGTTGAGCGACATCCAGCGGAAGCCCTTCCGGACCAAAGAGAATCGCTCTGCTGGAGGTTGTCCCCTGATCGAGTGCGAGAACAGAAGGCATGAACGGGCCTTTCCTGTAGGCGGATGAACGCGGGATTCAAGTTGTCACGTCGAGTTCGTTCGCGAGGCTGGATGAGCCACGCAATGAAGTCGAAATTGTATTCGACATGTGTATTCACTTTCCACGAATCGGCATCGAATTATTTGAGCATGCAGTGGAAAAGTGAAAGAGGAATTGTCCCGTCTTTCCTTGTGGGGGGAGGAGAATGAATCGTACCGGGAGTTGACGGAAGAAGGAGCAAAAGTGAATCTCAAAGGGAAGGACGAAAACGTCGCTGGTCTCGTTACCTCACTGCTCATCATCGGACATCGTAATGGCGCGGTCACGAATTCGAATCTTAATCAGTGCGATTTTGTTGTGCGTAATGCCATCGTTTTCACTTGCCGTCGAGCCGAGCAGGGAGAAGCTGAATGTGCTGTTCATCATCTCGGACGACCTGACAGCGACGGCTCTGTCCTGTTACGGTAATCAGCTCTGTTCCACTCCGAATATCGATCGCCTTGCCGAGCGCGGGATGCGTTTCACGAATGCCTATTGCAACGCCACGTATTGCGGTCCATCCCGAGCCTCGTTCCTGTCGGGATACTATCCTCACGCAACGGGAGTGTTCGGATACAACAGCCCGCGTCAAGCCATTGGAACCCGGTCGACCTGGCCGGAGCACTTCCGAAAGAACGGCTACGAGACCGCCCGGGTCAGCAAGATCTTCCATATGGGGATTCCGGGCGATATCGAGAAGGGGAGTGATGGTTCTGATGACCCTGCCTCATGGGGACAGGCGTTTAACAGTCCCGGTCCGGAATGGAAAGCTCCCGGGAACGGCGAGACTCTCGAAAACAATCCCGATGGAACCAAACCGGTCATGGGGGGGAACACCTTCGTTGTCGTCGAGGCAGACGGAGATGATCTGGTTCATTCCGACGGAAAGACCGCTGCGAAAGCGGTTGAGCTGATTCATCAGTTACGTGATCAGCCTTATTTTCTCGCTGTCGGATTTGTTCGCCCCCATGTCCCGTTCGTCGCGCCGAAAGTCTACTTCGAGCCATTTCTGCCTTATGAAAAAATTCCGCTGCCGCCCAAAGTCCACGACAACTGGAAAGGAATTCCCAAGGCGGGAATCAATTACAAAACCAGTCAGAACATGAAGATGGACCCTCGCCGTCAGAAGAAGGCGATCGGGGGGTACTATGCAAGCGTCGCTTATCTCGATGCCATGGTGGGAAAGGTGCTGGATGCGCTGGAGGAGTCTGGACAGGCTGATCGGACCATTGTGATCTTCACCAGTGATCATGGTTTCCATCTCGGGGAACATGACTTCTGGGCGAAGGTGAGTCTTCGGGAGGAATCGGCTCGCGTTCCGCTGATTGTGAGTGTCCCAGGAAAAACTCCCGCAGTCTGTGATTCCTTTGTCGAACTGATTGACCTCTTCCCGACCACAGCCAGCCTGTGCGGGCTTGACGTCCCGGAACGGCTTCAGGGGAAAGATTTTTCTCCGTTGCTGGATAATCCCTCACAGGAAATTCGTGACTTTGTGTTCTCGGTCGCTCCGCAGCGAAATGGATTCCTCCTGCGAGACAGACAATGGGCCTACATGCAGTACGGGGAAGATGGAAAGGGAGGGGTTGAGCTGTACGATATGCAGGCGGACCCACATCAATACAAGACCCTCGCAAACGATCCGCGATATGCTTCGGTTGTGGAGGCGTATCGGGAGAAGCTGGCCAGCAAGCTGCGAGAAGTCCGTGAGAACGATCTTTAGCCGTTGACTGTTTGGTTCTCCAGAAAACAGCCGAGCGGCAGACTTGCACCTGCCGCTCAGTTTATTCAACGATTTCAGAAAACCTCGGCGATTATGCTTCGGTGAGGTTCTCTGATTTGGGTTCTGGAAGGAACCAGATCAGAATACAGCCAACGATCGTCAGGAATCCGGTTACGATAGCGGCGCTGTAGCCGATCTTCGCATAACCTCCTGTGCCGGGAATCCACGGCTGAAGAGCCAGCTGAGATGTAATGAACGCAAAGCTGGTTCCGATGAGCCGTCCTCCGATGTTGGCAGCCATACTTTCGCCCGTTCCCCGGAGGTGCAGCGGGAAGACCCGTGGAAGGTAATTCCCCCAGAAGCTCATCTGGGCGATGACCAGCATTCCTCCGATGAATGCAAGAGTCCCCAGCAGGCTGAAGTCAATCCGGCCTCCAAGCGAGAAGAATTGAATGTTTTCCCCTTTGGCAAAGGTGAGGAAGATCATCGGCAGTCCGATCAGTGCGGGTCCGAGGAAAACAGCGAGCAGTCCGCGACGGCTCACGATTCTCATCGCCAGAAAGGCCAGAAGGAATCGCCCGACCAGTCCACCGACTTCCTGAAACTCGCTGACCTTGGCGGCTTCCGCCTGACGGACCGATGCAGCCTTGGGAGGGGGAAGGTCTTTGACCTTCTCCTGAACTTCCGGAAGGGCCCGGACAATACTCGGGAACTGCTGAAGTCCTCCAAACGCCATTCCGTAGGTACATCCCACAAGAAGCGTGGAGACAATGGTTGTCCGTCGGAGTTCCGGGGTGAACAGCTCCATCAGAGAAGGACGTTTCAGTTGTCCCGCCTTCTTCTTCTCAGCCCATTTGGGTGACTCAGGCAGGAAGGGACGCACGATGAGCAGTGGAATCGCGGGGAAGAGTCCCGAAATCAATGTGTATCGCCAGACAAGATCCGGTTCCTTAATCGTCCCCAGAACGCCAGTCAGCCAGCCCGGAATCTGAACAACAGGGAGAACGCCCTGATGAGCCAGATGGGCCAGTTCGTGATTGACGAATGCCACCATCAGACCTCCGAAGGAGGCAAATGCCTGCGTGTATCCAATAACCCGTTCGCGATGAACTGGATCATCGAAGAGTTCCGACAACCAGGCCACCGCAGCAACGAATTCCACGCAGACTCCAACAAAGACCAGACACCGGCAGATCAGGAGCATGGTCATTGAGGTGGAATATCCCGAGACAAACGCGGCTCCGGCGTAGAGAAAAATACTTCCCGTCAGAACACGGCGACGTCCGAGTCGATCGGTCAGCCAGCCTCCCAACAGTCCAAAGATCGCCCCAAAGATGGCAGGAACGAAGAAGAGGGCAGAGATCCAGTTCTGGAATTCCGGCGTCCCGGGAGCAGCCCCGGTAAACTCCCGGATGGCGCCGGGGGCAATCAGCGGCAACATCAGGAGTTCATACGTGTCGAAGGCAAAGCCAATGGCTGCTGTAATGCAGACGAGGGTATGGACAAGGGTCCAACGGGGGGGAGTCCGACTCGCATCGGAAGGAGGGATCTGGTTCATGAGCGTCTCATTGTCAGGAGACAGAAATCAGGGGTGACAACTGCGTCAGAGTATCGTAACCAGACACATTCGGAAACCGAAAAACGTTCAAACAACTGTTTTCGGGACCTGCTCTCTCCGTATCACACAATTCCCCGTCCCTTTGAAGGCCGTTCGGCATTCGCCGTGAATGCATTAGCGGTGCTGCTTTGTTGCAAGATCAAAATCGTTTCGGCATTTCGGTTTGAGACAGGTCTTCAAGAAGGCTAGAATGAATGGTGGCATGAGTTCGCGAAAACCTCATGCACCGTTTGTTTCCGTCGAAAGCAGAAATCCATGTTTGGTCTTGGCGTCCCTGAACTCGTAGTACTGGGAATCATTATTCTGGTTCTCTTCGGCAGCCGCCTCCCTTCCGCCATGCGAGCGCTGGGAGGATCGTTCCATTCCTTCAAAAAGGGGATGGAGGAAGGGGCAGCCGAAGACCAGAAGCTCGAATCGAAAGATTCGTGAGTGGAGTGGCGGTCTCTTCCATTCTTCCTGAATGATTGCTGCCTTGAGGAGTCGTTGGTTGAAGGAGACGCACAAACGGATCGGAATCGCCATCGTTCTCCGTGGGAGTGATGTCCTCGTCGGAGTCCGTGGACCGGGGACAGTCCTTGAGGGGATGCATGAATTCCCCGGCGGGAAATGCGAACCGGGGGAGACGCCAGCTGCCTGTGCGATTCGCGAATGCTTTGAAGAAACCGGGCTTCGGGTCGATGTGACCGAAACAATTCAGACGACCCGGTTTTCTTATCCACATGGCGATGTGGAACTCTCGTTTTTTCTTTGTCGCCCTCTTGATGATCATCAGGATCGGGAACCACAGGGAAATTTCCGCTGGATTCCGGTCCGCGAGCTTTCCCGCTGCCAGTTCCCGGAAGGAAACCGGGATGCGCTGGCCCGCCTGTGGGAGCGTTTTGCCACATCCGGGCAACTCGCCTGAATGGAAGAGCAGCGACAAACTGTCCTCTCTGGCCATGAGTTGTTCTGCCTGAACTAACTCAGAACTTCGGCTGGAAAAACTCCTGTCAAAGGGATGTCAGGTCGAACAATGCAGCAAGCGTGCCATTTCGATTCTGGTGGTGGTTTGCTATTGTTAAAGAGACAGCCGCAGTTCAAATGAGACTGGGATTTCCCGGTCCAATCGATGCGATCAGACGGCTCCCTCAGCGGGGAGTTCTCCTCTTTGACTTCGAATTGTGCAGGAGTGGTGGAGTGGCGGAAGAGAACAGATGGGCAGCAGAGTGCTATCGCCGAGGAAACGACGCGATGCAGAAAAAGAACTGGGATCTTGCCGTCGAGATGTTTAGTAACTGCGTCAAGTTTGGCCCGGGAAATCTGCTGTACCGACAACTCCTGCGAAACTGCACGAAAAAGAAATATGATGATAACGGCAAGGGAGCAGGGACCTTTGCCAAGACGAAGCTGATGGGGATTCGGAGTCGGATCAAAAAGGCTCGTGCTTCTGAGAACTGGGAAGAGGCTTCTCGTGCAATTGAAGAAGGGCTGCTGATTAACCCCTGGGATGCCAGCCTGAACGTGGAGCTGGCGGAAGTCTCCATCAAGCTGGACCGGGGAGAGATCGCGAAGTTTGCTTACATGGAAGCGATCAAGGCCGACAGCAAGAACAAGGCAATCTACATTGCCTTGGCGCAGTTGCTCCGTGATCGCGGCGAGTACGACGATGCGATCAAGACATGGGAGATGGTCGCCAAGCTGGACCCTCAGGATCTGACCGCAATGCGGAAGATCACCGAGCTTCAGACAGAGAAGACAACCCATCGGGGAGGATATGAAGATGCTGAACGGACTCGGGACGTTATGGCCAGCCGTCCTGCGGTGCGTCCCGGTGAGGCCGTCGCCCCCGGTCAGTCGCTGGAGACTGATTTACGTCATGCGATCCGGAAGGACCCGAACTCGGTCGAACCGTATCTGAAACTGGCGGCGCATCTGAAAACGATCAAAAAGTATCAGGAGTCACACGACACACTCGTCAAGGCTCTGGAAGTGTCCAACAACGATCCGGCTGTCCGCGAGCAGCTGGAGGATGCCGAGCTTCTTCTGATGAAGAATTCTCTCGAGGATGCCAAGCAACAGGCACAGGAATCGGGGGATGATGAGGCACGCAAGAAGGCTGCCGAACTCTCGATCGCCCTGCGGGACCGTCGTATTGAGGTGTTGACCTCCCGCACGGAACGTTATCCGGCGAATCTGGCATTGAAGTTTGAGCTGGCCACTCTCCTGATGCAGGTGCAGAAGTGGGCACAGGCGATTCCGTTATTGCAGAAGGCCAGTCAGGACCCCCGTCTGAAGGCGAAGGCGTTCGTCTCGCTTGGGAAGTGTTTTGTCTATGACAAGAAGCTTCCATTGGCACGCGGGCAGTTCGAGCGGGCATTGCCAGACCTCAATCCGGAAACCGACCCCGATACCTTCAAGGAATGTCGCTACTTGCTGGGGCGAGTCTGCGAAGAGTTGGGAGATTCGGCGGCAGCGGAAACGCAGTACGGGGAGATTCTGGTCATCGATTATGACTACAAGGATGCCCGGGAGCGGATGGAGAAGTTGCAGGGGAGTCAGGGGGGAAGCATTGGCCTCGATCATTAAATGATCGTCCTCAGCGTGCCAGTACGGCGGAATTCTTCCACAGCAGAATTTGTCCAACTTCGCGGGGACATTGCTGAATTGTGGTTGAACTCCGGTTCAAATTCCCGTTGAATCAGAGTAGCGAGACTGCATGGAACACAGGCGGGCGTCATGACCTTGGGGCGTTAAATGCTCCCCATCTGAATCACGGAGTCTTTCTCCAATGATCAATGTGACTCGTCTGATTGCTGCACTGGTCTGTCTGGCATTCACCCTCCTGCAGGACAGTCCGCTACATGCCCAGTTTGGAATCCCCGGCTTCGGGGGTGGGTTCGGGAATAATCAGAACGGTGGGAATCAATTCGATAATGGGCTCGGCGGTGTAGGCGGAGTCCTCATCGATGCAGAAGGGATTGTCCGGCTGCGAACAGATCGGCCAGTCTCCTCAGCAGCGTTGAAGAAGCAGCTCAGCCGGTTTGCTCAGGAAGCACTCCCCGCGAATATTGTGACGGAGTCACCTGCGAGAGTTGTCTCCCTCCGGCAACTGGAAGCGCTCCTGGCCAAGTCCGTCGAGGAGAACACCAATCTCCCACTGGAGGCTCGCTATCTGGCGGGGTTGCAGCGGATCGATACGATTGTCTTCGACTCAGAGAACCGGGATGTCTATCTGGTCGGTCCTGCGGAAGCGTTCGGCCCGGATGCGCAAGGACGCATGCTCGGAGTCAATTCAGGGCGCCCGACCCTGATGCTGGAGGATCTCATTGTCGCGTTGCGTGCCTCGGGCCTGGAGAGCGGAACGATCGGGTGTTCGATCGATCCGACCCCGGAGAATATGCAACGGCTTCAGGAGTTTCTTCGTCAGAACTCCACTCCTGCTGTGGCAGGGCAGGTCCAGCAACGGTTTCGCATGATGGCGAACGTGCTGGGGAATCAGGTGATCACCGTCTGGGGAGTCCCGGAGAATTCTCATTTTGCTCTGGCGATCGTAGAGGCGGATCTTCGAATGAAGCGAATTTCGCTGGGGCTTGACCCGGCAGGAGTTCCCGGAATTCGAAGTCATCTATCCCTGTTGCGGCCGCAGGGGAACAGTCTGCAACGGTGGTGGTTTGTTCCCATGTACGACCCACTCGAGACCAACCCGCAGCGGACAGTGTTTCATTTGAAGGGGCAACGGGTGAAACTCCTGGCTCAGGAAGAGATTTCCGATGCCAGTGGTCGACGGTCAGACGCTGCCATGACCCGTCAAAGTACGGAGAAGTTCGCACAGCTGTTTACAAAACATTTTCAGGAACTGGCCGACCGATCGCCTCCATTTGCCGAGCTTCAGAACCTCTATGATCTTGCTGTTGTCGCAACACTGATCCGCATCGAAGGCCCGCGTCACCTTGGTGACAATTCTTTCCCGGTGATGATGGCATCGTCTGAAGTGGCGTTGCCTCATTATCCTGCGCCGAAATCGGTCCCGTCTTCATCAACGTTCCGAAGTGCCGGTGCGGGAACCATGCTGGGACTGGTGGGGGGAGTGACGATCGATATCTCTCCAGTTGTTCAGGCGACTCAGGTGACGTTGCAGGAGACGTCTGCCAACTTTCGAGACGTGGTAAAGAATCAGGCTCTTTTCGGTGACTCTGCCGGGAAGTAATCCCAGTCCATGAAATGCTTCAGACTTCAGACCGGAGCGCCTTGTGAATGTTCTGATGCTGACCAATGTCTACACACCCCAGATCGGGGGGGTGACTCGCAGCGTTCAACAGTATCAGGAGGAGCTTCGCCGTCAGGGACATCACGTTCTTGTCGTGGCTCCAGACTATGAAGAGAACCCGGAACAGGAAGAGGGGGTGATCCGGGTTCCGGCGATTCCCCGCTTTTATCTGGATGTCTACTCGCTTCCCATTCCTTCACTCTCCCTCCTTCTGCCACAGGTTCGGGAGTTCCAGCCGGACGTTGTTCACGTTCATCATCCCTTTCTGCTGGGGAGCATCGGTCAACTGATCGCTGCGGATCTGAACGTTCCGCTCGTCTACACCCACCACACCCGCTATTCCGCATACATCGAAACCAAAACGAACATTCCCCGTCCGATGGAGGAGGGGATTGTCGAACTGATCGTTGGATTCTGCGAGTTGAGTGACGGGGTCGTTGCTCCCAGCGAAGGGATTCGTCAACTGCTTATTCAGAAAGGGGTGACGAGCCGGATTGATGTCATCCCGACCGGCGTGGAACTGGAACGATTTGAAAAGGCGAGTGGAGACCGGTTTCGGAAAACGCATTCCATCTCCCCGGAGACGTTCGTTGTGGGGCACGTCGGTCGCCTCTCTCCGGAGAAGAACGCCCTTTTTCTGACGCGAGCCGTTGCTCGATTTCTCAAGGAACATCCCAAAGCAAGATTCGTGGTCGTGGGAGACGGGCCGAGTCGATCTGAAATGGAGCAGTGCCTGAAAGAGAAGGGGCTTCTGGAACAGGCTCTCTTTGTTGGCTTTCTGGAAGGCGAGAAGCTGGCAGATGCCTATGCATCATTCGATGTCTTTGCCTTTGCGTCACATTCCGAGACCCAGGGGATGGTTCTTGCGGAAGCCATGGCAGCGGGCGTTCCGGTGGTGGCCGTCAATGCAACCGGAGTCCAGGATTTTCTGCAAGATGGAGTCAATGGGCGACTGATCGAGTCTGATGATGAACGGCAGTTTGCAGCGAGTCTGACATCCATCATCGACGCATCTGAGGAAGAGCGGAGGCAGTTAAGGGCAGGAGCGTTAAAGTCTGCCGAACAGGCGTCTCAGCCGCGATGCACCAGAAGGATGGTCGAATTCTACAAGGAGCTGACAGCCGGGACGCCGAGAACCTCTCAGTCGGAATGGGAACGGATGTTGAAACGATGGGAAGCGAGCTGGGAACTCTGGCGTATCCGGACTCAGGCCCTCGCGACAGCCGCGCACGAGTCACTTTCGTTTCAATCGGATGACCCGCTGGAGTCCGATTCCACCGGAGCTAATCTGTCGATCTGAGTCACAACATGGACTCAGTAGCCGGCACTCGTCAGAATCCGTATTGCCACTGTCCTGACTGGTGAAGACTTTCGTTCGTTTCTGATAGTGCCATGCTTTATCCCCGCGTTGCGACCTTAAAGACGCCGGAACTGTTCCGCGACTACATCTCCCGTCTGGGAATCACTTTACCCTTTGACGAGCAGCTGGAGACCGGGGCCGATTCTCCGCTGGGGAAACCTCTCCCGTATCGGAACGGAGTGATCGGGAACCGGTTCTGCATCCTTCCGATGGAGGGATGGGACGGGACCGAAGATGGGCGCCCCAGCGACCTGACCCGGAATCGCTGGAGAAACTTCGGACTGAGTGGAGCGAAGCTGATCTGGGGTGGGGAAGCGGTGGCGGTCCGTCCCGATGGGCGGGCCAATCCCAATCAGCTGATGATCAATGAGCAGACACTCTCTGACATTCAGGGGCTGCGGGAACTCCTCGAAGAAACACATCGGCAACACTTCGGGACCACCGATGACCTGCTCGTCGGGTTGCAGCTGACACATTCCGGGCGTTTTGCACGTCCCAACGACAAGAAGAAACTTGAGCCACGCACGCTTTATCATCATCCCCTTCTCGCGAAGAAGTATGGAATGGATGATGAGTCAGCGACCCTCACGGATGAGGAGATCGATCTGTTGATCGACGATTTCGTCATTGCTGCCCGTCTTGCGAGGAAAGCGGGATTTCGGTTTGTTGATTTGAAGCATTGTCACGGGTATCTCGGACATGAATTTCTTTCTGCGGTCGATCGGTCCGGACGTTACGGAGGGTCTTTTGAGAATCGGACCCGGTTCCTGCGAGAGATCGTGAACGGGATTCGGGTCGAGGCACCTGATCTGGAGATCGGGGTGCGCGTGAGTCTGTATGACTTCGCCCCGTTCCAACCGGGAGCCGGGAATATTGGCGAATCTATGCACACCTCAGGCAAGTACCGATACGCCTTCGGGGGAGATGGGACAGGGACCGGAGTCGATCTCAGCGAGACCAAAGCGTTTCTGGAACTGTTACGGTCTCTCTCGATTGAGCTGGTTTGCTCGACGGCTGGAAGCCCGTATTACAACCCTCACATGCAGCGACCGGCGACATTTCCCCCTTCGGATGGATATCTTCCTCCAGAAGATCCGATGATCAGTGTCGCGAGACAAATTGAGATGACCGCTCGCGTCAAGAAGGAGTTCCCGGATCTGATCATTGTCGGCTCAGGCTACTCCTATCTGCAGGACTGGTTGCCGAACGTAGGGCAGGCTGCTGTCCGAAACGGATGGGTTGATTCCATCGGACTGGGGAGAGTGGTCCTTTCCTATCCGGATCTGCCGGCGGATGTTCTCGCAGGAAGACCACTGGCCCGGAAGCGAATCTGCCGCACATTCAGCGACTGTACGACCGCACCCCGTAATGGGATGGTCTCGGGATGCTATCCGCTTGATCCTGTTTATCGGGACCGGCCCGAGCGAGCGCGAATTGCAGAGATCAAGAATCAGCAACTGAAATAACAGAGTGTCCTGACTCCAAACCATTTAACGGACGGGGACCTGCTAACTGGCGTTCAGTGCGGATTCCAGATCCGGGTGGTGAAACGTGAATCCCTTCTCCTGCGCCACAGCGGGGATGACACGTGTACTCGCCAGAAGCAATTCCTTTGCCATCTCCCCCAGCGCCAGCTTCGCCACAGTTCCGGGGAGAGGAAAAACGGTTGGACGATTCAGATGTCTGCCAAGCGTCTGGGTGAACTCCCGGTTTGTCAGAGGCTGAGGACTCACCCCGTTCACGGGGCCCTGAATGGAGTCATTTTCGAGTGCGAAGACAAAGAGACGGGCAATATCCTCCAGTGAAATCCAGCTCCAGTACTGCTTCCCGCTTCCGACGACTCCACCCAGCCCGAGTTTGAACGGGAGAAGCATTGCTTTCAGTGCCCCGCCTTTACGGCTAAGGACCATCCCGGTCCTGATGTGGACCACTCGCGTGATTTCCCGGGCGGGATCGGCGGCCGCTTCCCATGCCCGGCAGACATCCGGAAGAAAGCCCTCTCCCGACATGCTTTTTTCCGTCAGGATTTCATCGCCGGCGTCGCCGTAGTAACCAATTGCCGAAGCCACGATAAATACTTTAGGGGGATTGGCCATCCGTGAGATGGCGTCCGCGAAGATAGCGGTTGACTCGACACGACTATGAAAAATCATGTCTTTCTTGTACATCGTCCAGCGGCCACTGGCGATCGGTTCACCGGCGAGATGAATGAGAGCATCACAACCTTCAAGCACTTTTGTGTCCATCCGGCGACCGCCAGTTTCCCACGATCGCTCTGACCCGTTCTGCGGGACATGTCGCACCAGTCGAGTGATGGTCTGTCCCGAGGATTCCAGAATGGAAACCAGCCTGCGCCCGATCAGTCCTCTGCTTCCAGTGACAAAGATGTTCATTTACAAGGCCCAACGAGTACATCAAGAGTGATTCTCTCCGACCCGTTATACCTGATCGATGTGACGTGAAAAGAGTGGTTCCTCAGAATGTCTCGCAATCGGTCTCGATGTGCTGTGCCATGCCCGATCTGCAAGTTCGTCCCCGCATTGGGAGCCCTGTTTCACTTGAACGGTTTGAGCGTTCGGTCAGCGCGATGCCGGGATAATGGTCGG
>CALLWY010000092.1 GCA_938015865.1 uncultured Planctomicrobium sp. | reverse complement strand
CGTTGGCGTCGGCCTGTTCTTTTAGAAGTCGAGCCAGCGAACTGCCGCGCAGAAGCGGAGTGTCTCCAGCGAGGATCAGAATCTGTCCCGAATACGATGCCAGCAGATCGTGGCAGGACATCACGGCATGGCCGGTCCCCAGTTGCTCTGACTGAAGTGCGAATTCGACATCGGGGTGATGTCGAAGCGCCTCTTTGACAAGTTCTGCTTTATGCCCGACAACGAGGACAAGCCGCGTCGCTCCTGCTTCTCTGGCAGCATCGAGAACGTATTCAATCAACGGACGCCCACAGACCTGATGAAGAACCTTGGGGGTTTCCGACTGCATCCGTTTGCTTTTTCCGGCAGCCAGAATGATTGCCACTGCTTCCGAAGACACGGCCATTGCTCTTTCACCTCTCCCTGGGAATTCAGACCTGTTGTGATGTCATCGACCATGAATGATGACAATGCCAGTCAGGTTGCTGAGTGCTTATTGATTCGGATGATCCGAGGGCGTTTGGGCCAGCGGAGTGACGCTGACCTGAATTGGCTCTCCCGGCTTTCCTGCCCGGACGACGGTGAGCTGGTATCCTTCCCAGTCGCATTGGTCACCGACAACCGGGAACCGTTCCAACTGATCCTGAAAGAGTGCAGTCACTGTGACAGGAGAATCTGTTTCGACTTCATAATCGATATCGAGATGCGACGCCAGATAACGTAGCGTCGTCAGGCCTTCGCAAATCGTACGGCCTTGCGAATCGACGGTGATTGGCTCCCGTTCGAGTAGCCGTCGGCTGCGGCTGGATTGCGGATTGAACAGCGAGTCCAGAATGTCGTCCTCGGTGACAACTCCGATGGTTTCCCCGTACTCATTCACCACACAGGCGACACTGACCATATTGGACCGCAGGCGAGACAACGTATCTGCGACCGTCGCACACCACGGGATGTACACCACGGGATCTGCGACCTTCTCAAGATGCTTCTCCGGAAGGCTGTCCAGATCGTAGAGCATGAGCGCATGCGTGACGTTGTCGCGATCATGGAGGGCAATCAGCAGCACTTCAGGAATCGTGCCACGCGATTTCAGGTCCTCCAGATGGACAGGAATCTGCCAGACATGGTAGGTCCCGCGCGGTCGCATGATCTCTTCCGCCGACATGTCGGAGAATTCGAGGATCCGGGCCAGAATCTGCTGCTCAATATGCGCCAGTTCTGTTCCGGATTCGGTGGATTCAACCGCTCGTTCGAGGTCGTCCACCTCCAGATAGGGCTCCTGTTTCAGGTTGGGCCAGATCATCCGCCGGAGTGCGGCGGTGGTTGTGGCAAAAAACGGGAGAATCGGGTCCAGCAACCGGACGGAAGCCGTTGTGAAATAGCTGGTCAATGTGGCAATCGGACGTCGGAACTGAACTGCCAGAGCCTTCGGCGCGACCTCTCCGACGAGAATGAGAAGAAAAAATCCGACGAGGGAAAGGGTGGCAGCGGACTGAGGGCGTCCGGCTGCCATCAATCGACGCGCTGCAATCAGGCTCACTGCGAAATACATCAGGTTGATGACGAGATTCCAGAACAGCAGCGCCGAAAGAAGACGGTCGGGATCGCGCATCAGTCTCGCTGCGGCCCGTTCTGCCAGGGAACCGACCTGCATTCGTTTAAGTTCATCGCGGGAGAGATAGAACAGTGCCGTTTCCGACGAGGAAAAGATTGCGGAAACAAGGGCCAGCACGCCCATGATGAGCGCCGAGGGAAGCCAGTCACCCGTCGATGTCAGGAAGGTACTCATCCACGGTCACTCGTGGTCCGGCCAAGAGCTTCGTCGAACGCGCTGATGGCGGGGACAAGCATGGCGATGGTTGCCCCTCCATAGGCCATCAACACGGCAATACAGGCTTCCGGGGCATCCTGCAGGAGGAAACTCACCACCGCATAGAAGGTCAGGAAAGGAAGCCCCCATGCTGCAATGGTTAATGCCTGAGACGGGTTCTGGTGTGTCAGCGATCGCCACAGCCCGAAAGCTCCTCCACAAATAAATCCGAGGAACGGGATCAACTGCAGCACGAACGAAGTTCTTGCTTCGACGATTAGCATCAGGCAGACGAAGATCCCGATAAACAGAAAGAACATGGTCCCCAGACTGTTAATAATGGCTGAACGGGACGACTGGAAGGAGAATCCCGCGTGAAGTCCGAGCATCGCGGAGAAGAGGACCAGAACCAGATACGAGAGCAGGATGCAGACCAGTGCCCCAACACCATATTCGCCGCGGAGAAAGCTCATGATCGCCAGGAGCATCGGAATGGCGATGAGTTCCTTTGTGTTGAACAGAATTCCCAGCAGTTTCCCGAAGACGAACTCCTGTGCCTGAATCTCTGTGACCAGCAGGAGTTCCAGCGTCTGGCCATCCCGTTCGGAGGTGAGAGCCGTCACCGCCTGCGCGTTCACCAGAATGAGGGAGACGATGGACAACATCACCATGACCAGTCCCGTCCCGCTCAGCGTTCCGAAGACGAGGGGGGCGTCCGGGGAGAGTTGTCCGAGCCAGAGCAGGCAGAATACGGCAAACAGGACGTAGGCAACCTTGATGATCCCCACTTTCCGTCCATAGGCCTTCGTGCAGATCTCCCGCCACAACACCGGCTGGGACCAGATGGGCCGTGCCCCTTTTCGACGAACGGTCGCAGTCTCCGCTTCGGCTTCGTCCACTTCTTCCGTTTCGTCGACCTGAATATACATCGCCCGGGAGGGGTTCCAGATCCGGACCATCGCACAGGTGAACCCCCATAGAATCGCTGCGATTCCTACCAGCGCTCCAACCGAATTCCATGCCTGAACGACCGGAACTGTGACCGTTTCCGATGCAGCCAAAGGATGCAGCAATCCCCGTAATGATCGGAACGGGTCAAATGCCCCCGCAATGGCGCCGATTGTGCTGTCTCGGCCAAATTGAAAGCAAATCGTTTCCGCAACGCCGATAAACAGGCCGGCGCCGAGGAATGTCACTGCAAGAATCTGGAACGTCTTTTCTCGCCAATAGGCGACCAGAGTTCCCCAGGCCGATGCTGCCAGACAGCTGGCGACACAAAGGGCTTCCACCCAGAGAATCTGGGACAATGAGATCCCGCCGAGGAGCTGAACCAGACACAGGACCGGGAGAGAAACGCCGATCAGGATGAACACTGGCAGGATGCTGGCGAGGGATTTTCCGAGGACCAGCTCTGCGGAGGTGAGGTCGGTCATCAGCAGCAGGATTAAGGTGCGTCGGTCTTTTTCAGCGGCAACATTTCCTGCGGAAAACAGCAGCGATGCTCCAATCACCAGCGCCAGCTGGAAAGTGCAAATGACCCCGAAAATGTAGGCCCCAAACTGAGACAGGTCTCCGATGTTTCGCAACGGAGAAAGCCCGGTGGTCACCTGGACTCCGGTGTAAATCAGGACGCAAAGCGCTGCGACATAGCCGGATCGAAGTGCGAAATGTCGAGGTTGACGGGGGAGAGTCAGAAGTTCCCGCATCAACAGTGGTCCGCCAATCACGCTTCTCTCCATTTCACCTGGAAATCAAGTTCTAACTGCAAATTCCTTGCGAACGTCACGAAGCCGGTTCGGCCAGAGAGTGGTTAGGCAGTATACGCGTCTCTTCCTGTCGTAACCAGTTTCACGGGAATTCTTAAAGACATCATTTCCGGACCCGGGATTCTTGAATTTCCGTGGCCTTGTCCCCCCCTGCTCTTTCTTGAAAGCGGTGGAAGCGGGCCGTACATTAGGGAAACATCGCCGTTGACAACTTCCTTGAAAAAAAGGACTTCAACCGATTCGGTCGAGTTCCCCCGGTCACACTTCTGGAAAGTAGCAGAATAGTGTTCCGGATTTTCCAGGCAGCGGCAACGCCTTCATTTCTCACTGTCTTTGAAATCGAAAACTCGAACCAGACCTGCAACGGTCCGGGGCGATCTGGTCAGTCGTCATAGCGAAGGGGGAAGATTGCACGTGTCTGACAATGTCATTGAGATCCGGAACCTTTCGAAAATTTATCGCGATTTCTGGGGACGCCCCAAGGTCAAGGCACTCAACTCGCTCAGTCTGGAGGTCAAACGAGGGGAAATCTTCGGTCTGCTTGGTCCAAACGGCTCCGGAAAAACGACCACTCTCAAACTTCTTCTCGGGCTTCTCTTCCCCACTGAAGGGACTGTCAAAATCCTTGGTAAACCCGCCCACGATGTCGAAAAGAATGAGCGAATCGGCTATCTGCCAGAAGAATCCTACCTTTATCGCTTCCTGAACGCAGACGAGACACTCGACTTCTATGGGCGTCTCTTCAAGATGTCTGCTGCAGAACGCAAGAAACGACGCGATGCCCTGATCAAGCGGGTTGGACTGGAAGGGGCCCGCAAACGTCAGTTGAAAGAGTACTCCAAAGGGATGACCCGCCGTATCGGTCTGGCTCAGGCTCTGATCAACAACCCGGAACTGGTCCTTCTGGACGAACCGACTAGCGGTCTGGACCCTCTTGGTACACGCGAGATGAAGGACATGATCCTTGAGCTTCGCGCGGAAGGAAAGACAGTGGTCATGTCCAGCCACCTTCTGGCAGACGTTCAGGACGTTTGCGACCGGATCGCCATCCTGTATCGCGGAGAGCTGAAGGTTCTGGGAAGCGTTCAGGAACTGCTGGAATCCAAGGATGAGACCCAGATCAATACAAAGGCCTTGAGTCCCGAAGCAATCGCAGAGGTTGAGGCGGTCCTCAAGAAATACGGAGCGACCGCGAAGGTCTCTCACCCGACATCGACGCTGGAAGATCTCTTCCTGCGAACTGTTGAAGAGAGTCAGGCCCGACCGGGACGCCGCTTTGAGCCGGGAGAACGCCCAGACCGTCCGAAGTCGTAATCGCTTTCGACGTTCTTTTGTTTCCCCTGTTCTCCAGCTGTTGATGAAGGCTCAAAGATGGTCATTGAAACCGCAACATACCAGCCGGAAGTTGCATTCCTGCAGTGGTTGCTCATCGTAGCAGCGGCCGGAGTGATCGGGCTGCTGGTGGGGGTGGTCGCTGCGTTTTCCGCATATGGTTCCCGTGCTCCCGGCAAGATTTACGCTGCACTGGCCCGTGGTGTGAAGGATCTGGTCTTCCTTTCTCCCAAACGCATTTTTGCGGTGGCGATCCTCACGTTCAAAGAGGCTTCCCGCCGGAAAGCGTTCATGATTGGCTTCCTCTTCCTGCTTCTCTTCATGTTCGGGGGCTGGTTCCTCGGATCGCAGGACATCGAAAAGCCGGCCAAGCCCTACGTGATCTTCGTGATCACTGCAATGAACTTTCTGCTGATCCTGATGTCTCTTCTGGTCGCTTGCTGGGGAATCCCGGCAGACATCAAGGCTCGTTCGCTTCATACGGTGGTCACCAAGCCGGTGCGCCGCAGCGAAATTCTGCTCGGTCGTATGCTGGGGTATGCCGGCGTGATCACGCTGGTTCTATTGTGTACGTCGGCGGTCGGGTACTTCTGGATTATCAGCAAGGTCCCTGAACGGGCGAAAAGTCAGCTCATCGCTCGCGTCCCGTTTTACAGTACCGAACTCAAGTTTCTGGACCGGAATGGAGACCCCACCAATACCGGGATCAACGTCGGAGATATCTGGGAATACCGGAGTTTCGTCGAAGGGGGAACCAAGGCCCGCGCTCAGTGGATCTTCGAGAATCTCGATGTTGCTGCGATGAAGCAGGCGGGGCAGTTTCGCATCGAACAGTCGTTTGAGGCCTTCCGAACGTACAAAGGAATTGTTAACCAGCAACTCCGTTACAATCTGACCATTTATAATCCTGAAAAAGACCTGCGAGTCCCTGTCGGGACGTTTACGGTCGAGGAACATAATGTCAGCGTGGACGCTGCCACGGTCGATATTCCACTGGATCTGACCTACCGGGATTCATTCGATGTCAATTCGCCGGAGAAGAAAGTCAATGTCGTCGATGACCTGATGTTCGATGGAAAGCTGATGATGGAAGTCAGCGCCATCGAGCCGCAACAGTATATCGGTGTTGCCCAGCACGACCTCTTCATCCGACTCCCGGACCGGAGCTTCCTCTCCTCTTACGCCAAATCCTGCTTAGGGTTATGGCTGCTGCTCATGTTGATCATCATTATCGGGACCAGCAGCAGCTGCTTCGTGAAGGGACCGGTTGCAACCATTTTGACGGGGAGTCTGATTTTCGTCGGATTCGTCTTCCGGGAGCAGATCGACAAGACTCTCGCCACCCTCGCTGCAAATCAGACTGTTTTAGGGGGTGGACCAGTCGAGTCCATCTACCGAATGATTACACAGATGAACCAGCAGAGTCCGCTTCCCAGCAACCTGGGAACGGATGTGATCAAGAAACTGGACCAGGGGATGTTCGGCATGCTGCACGTCGTCAATGCCGTCATCCCGGATCTCCAGTATTTCAATACAAGCGAGTATCCAGCGAATGGATTTGACGTTCCCTGGGGAGCCATGCTGCTTCCCAGCATGTTGATCTCACTCGGCTACCTGATTCCCATGGTGGTGCTGGGGTACTTCAGTCTTCAGCTTCGGGAGCTCGAACACAAATGAACCGACTCACCGTCTCACAGCGAAAAATGGTGTATGCAGGGCTCATCCTTGTCCTGTTTGTCGCCATCATTTACCTGGGGGCTCCTCCAACTGCCGCTGCGCCGTCTGGAACCGGGGGGACTCCAGAAGCGGGGGTTCCATCTACGCCAGGTCTTCAATCTCTTCTTGCTGCCAGCCGCATGAAGCACGACCTCGGGGAAGCGAGTCTGGGGGATGTCGATCCCTCCAGTTCGACGTTGAACCTGGTGTTGCTCGGGATGCGCGGAGTCGCTGCGAGTGTGCTCTGGAGTCAGGCCGACTACCTGAAAGAGCGAAAGAAGTTCACCGAGCTGAAAGAAACGGTGGAATCGATCATCCTGTTGCAGCCGCACTTCAAAACCGTCTGGCGATATCAGGCGTGGGTGCTGGCGTACAACGTTTCCGCAGAGTGTGACGCTGTGGAAGATCGATATTTCTGGGTGAAGCAGGGAGCGAAATTCCTTAAGCGAGGGGTGAACCGGAACCGTCTCATCCCGGAACTGCCGTTCGACATGGGAACATTTCTGGGAACGAAAATCGGACTCGCCGACGAAGCCGAATCCTATCAGGAATTCTTCCTGCATGATCCCGATACCGACGTCTGGAACGGTGGACCGGACGAAGACATCAATCCCAACGGACAGGACCACTACCTTGTTGCCCGCGACTGGTATTTCCGGGCGAATGATGTTCTGGAAAACAAGGGGGTGAAGCAACATGTCATGGACCTGGCCCTCTTTATCGCGTACCCGTATCGCTCGTTGATGAGCTATGCGAAGAACCTCCAGAAGGCGGGGGTGAAGGGGGACCGCGAGAACATGACTGCGGAGCAGCTTCAGGATGCGTTCAAGCAGTGGTCGCAGTCGGTTCGGTCTGCATGGGATCAGGCCTACGATGAGTGGGTGAACATCTACGGACGCCAGAAGTTTGAGTCTGCCGGTTTCGGAATGCTCGTGCTGGAGAACGACGAAGCGGGCCTGA
Source organism: uncultured Planctomicrobium sp. (assembly GCA_938015865.1). Classification (GTDB taxonomy): domain Bacteria; phylum Planctomycetota; class Planctomycetia; order Planctomycetales; family Planctomycetaceae; genus Planctomicrobium. Next base: position 1,138 of record CALLWY010000092.1, on the reverse strand, counting down.
AAGAATTGGCGGAAATCGCCAAGGCGGAAAACGAATCGTTCGAGCAGAAGAAAGACTGGCAGGACCGATATCGAAAACTGACGTCCTATCCTTACTGGAAGCTGCACTGCGACATCGAACGTCGCGAATTGATGACGCAGGCCCGCTTCCATCTGGCGGAGGGACGTCGTCTGTATCGTGAAGTGCAGGACCTTGAAGGGGCCAAGGCGAATCTGGAAGCAGGACTCGCTGCGATGGAACTCGTGGTTCGTGCTTATCAGGTCAGCCCGGACTTCAACATTCTCGTGAGTGACGAAGAAGAGATTGTTGAAGAGTCCCTGAAGGCCATGTTGATCTGGCGCCAGGTGAAGGAGCTTCTCAACGAGCCAATTCCTGAAAACTATCCGCTCAAACCACTCTGGGAAGACCCCAGTCTGGAAAATATGCGTCAGGAACTGACCGTGAAGTTCCACCACTGGAACGGATCGTTGTAACGATCTGATTTCCGATGCCGAGTCCACTGCGACTCGGCATTTTCTTTTCCGATACGCATCAGGAGGGTCGTTCATGCAGGAATTGGTTGAAACTCCCCTGCCGGGCGTTCTTGAGCAGGCAGAAACGCCGTTATCCGGTGTCCTTGAGCAGCTGGCTGCCATTATTGTTGCACTGTTCAACCTGTTGACGGTGCTGCTGCAGGCACTCCTTCCGTGGACGCCCCTCGTGCTGTGGATTGTCTTCTGGCTCTTTGCCGTCAACTGGAAGAAGCTTTACCCGGTCCTGATGGAACAGGGGGGCGGGATCGGCATCGTGCTCATCGCCCTGATGGCCACACTGGTCTGGGCCGCGGTGTCCGAACCACCGGGGGGGCACCATTCCCTTCTCGGGCTTCATCCGAGCAACGTCTTCGGAAAAGCGGTCTACGTCTTCGGACTGGGGCTGATTGCCTCGCTTTGCGGGAGTGTTCAGCTTGCGGGCGGATGCGGGGCACTCTGCCGGTTCGATGAAGAGGACAATCCTGCTGTCGAAGAGGCTCACGCCCATTCGCATGATCATCACTGATCGGGATCACACGAATCGGGATCACACGAATCGGGATCACTGTGCTGCGGTTCGCTTGCCGTCAAAAGTACAGTGATTCGTTCGGCAGGCTTTCGGGCTC
>CALLWY010000091.1 GCA_938015865.1 uncultured Planctomicrobium sp. | reverse complement strand
GGTCGGATGGACCAGCGATCCGACTGCAAAGGAATTCGAGAGCGTCGCAGTCAACCAGACACTGCTGGAACAGCTTGTCGACCAGACGGGAGGCAAAATCATTCCGCAGGCCCAGCTCCTGAACGAGGTCTCTGAACTTTCGCACCGCGAAGTTCCGTTAATGGAAGTCGAGACAAGGCCGTTGTGGCATTCCCCGTGGGTCCTTCTTCTGGCGATCGCCCTCCTCTGTGGAGAATGGGGACTGCGTCGACGAAAGGGGCTGGCATGAACAGGAAATTTTTCAAAAAGCTTATCCGGTTCACTCCCCTCTTCCTGCTTTTGGGGACTCTGATCTTCTCAGACAGCACATCACACGCACAGGAGGCTCCGGACACGAATCGCGACGTGCGGGGAGATCTGCTCCTGATCATTGGAGCATCCGGCACAGAGGATTATGCCGCCCAGTTTCAGGAGTGGGCCGGAAAGTGGAGGGAGGTCGCTCAGACCGGAAATGTCCGCGTCACCTTTTTCCATGGTGATGAAGACGAACAAATGCTTGAAAAGATTCAGCAGACCCTGACGGACCTCCGCCGCGAAGAACATCTTCCGTTATGGATCGTTCTGATCGGGCATGGAACGTTTGACGGTGCCCATGCAAAGTTCAACCTGCCGGGTCCGGATCTCGAACCGACGATGCTTCAGAGCTGTCTTGAGGGAATGACTCGACCATTGGCGGTGATCAACTGTTTCTCTGCAAGTGCTCCATTCGTCCCGGAACTGCATGCTCCCAAACGGGTGGTGATCGCTGCCACCAGCAGCGGGCATGAAGTGAACTTCTCCCGTTTTGGTGGTTTTCTGGCCGATTCCCTGAGCCATCCAGAAGCGGATCTGGACAAGGACCAACAGGTCTCGTTGCTGGAGGCATTTCTTCGGGCCACTCGCCTGACCGAAGACTTCTATCAGTCGGATGGGCGACTCGCGACGGAACATGCCATTCTAGATGACAACGGTGACGGCCAGCCCGTCAGTGCCGAGGGCTTCGATGGTCTGATACCGGTGCGGCGCAAGGATGCGGACCGTCAGATCCCGGACGGAATCATTGCCCATCAATGGGTGATGATCCCCAATGCTGAGGATGCTGCTCTCACCCCGGAACAGATTGCCCGGCGAAATGAGATTGAACAGCGGATTTCTCAGCTCCGCATGAATAAGAATGCGATGCCAAGGGAAGAGTATTATTCCGCTCTGGAGGCTTTACTTCTGGAACTCGCTTCCGTCCTGCAGATCACACCGAGCCCCGCAAATCCACCGAATTCACCGACGAACACCCCCAGCGTCGACTGACAGAGAATGTCCAGTCACTGTCGATCAGACATCGGCCCCCAGAAGCGAGCAATAGCAAGGATTACGTGACCGAGGCCGAACGTTCCACCTGTTCTCTTAGCTCCCAGAACTCGTCGATCGACTCCATTTCCATCGTCCGGTAGTCGTCGTTGTCCAGTGAAATTTCTTTTCCGGTGTACCGGGCGATCACCTCTTCGATGCGCCGGGGGGTCAGTTCCTTTCTGGGAACCTTGATCGGACGAAGACCACTGAGTCGCCGGTTTGTGGACTTCGCAGCGCTCGCCGGGGCCGGCAGACAGGGGGGCTCACAGGGTTCCGACTCCGCAGGGAGATAGATGGTCCCGTTCAGGAAATCGACAGCGAACGCGATGACTCCGGGGATAAAAAAGAACAGGAGACCGATCCCGTTCAGTGCAACCACTTTCCAGTCAAGTCGACCCGCTGGTTGCCCCCGGCGTTCGGGATACAAAAGCGTTCCACATCCACTGACAGCCACGGCGACAACAGCACAGAACTGAGTCACCACCCATCGACGGCGCGACATCCAATGCGTCAATTCTTCACCTCCGGAAAGCGCCCAGCGGGGGTGAAATAACCGAAATTCATGTTCGTGAAAACCCCAGTCTTCTCTTCCTCAATGAATGTCGCCTCAAAAATCTTTGCCAGCTGAACTGTCACGTTCTATGATGACGCCACCCGTGCGATGGTAAGCCTGTCGTTGTGCAATCGCCCGGCATGAATGGAACCACAGATCGTCGATCAACCCCGAATGAGGGTCTGATTCACTTACTGATGCGGATTGCCACATCGCCCCGATGGACCCGACAAAAAACCCATTTGCGATTCTCTCCCTGATCGTGGCTCCGGCAATCCTGACCAATGCCAGCAGCGTTCTGATCATGAGCACCAGCAATCGTCTGGCGCGCGTCGTGGATCGGGCACGTGAGCTTTCCAAGCAGCTGGAAGCCGAATCCAATTTCAAATCGAGCGAAGCCGAACGGCGACTTCGAGAACTCACGGCTGCCGAATCCCGGTCGCTGCTCCTGCTCCGTGGATTACGCAGCTTCTATGTCGCACTGGGATGCTTTGCCACAGCAGCACTGGTCTCCCTGCTGGGATCGGTGCTGGTCCCTTTCGAACCCTTCATCCTTGTCCAGCTGATGGAACTGGGAGGGGTTGTCGTCGGAATCGCTGCCGTTGCTGCACTGGTCCGTGGTTCGACATTGCTCCTGCAGGAGACCCGCATCGCTGTCCGGATCATTAACGAACGGGCTTCGAACGTCCGGGCCAGACTGGACGACATCTAAAAAAACATGCTGCACACCCGGAGATGTGCAGCATGAAATTCCGTCCAGATTCAAGTTAATCAACGGGCGAGGATGAGCCGCCCTTGTCAGTTCAGATAGACGGCAGGATTAGTTCCGGCCTGCACCTGCCCGATCACATGACTCTTCAGGTCGCAGCTGGCAATGGTCTGGCGGGCGGCATCGACAACATCAGGCGGGACAGCAACAACCAGTCCAATCCCCATGTTGAAGACGCGGAACATCTCTTCGCGTTCAATCCCGGCGAGCTTCTGGAGCCATTCAAACAGGGCGGGAACGCTCCAGGTGCCGCGGTCGATCTGGGCCTGCAATCCCTGTG
>CALLWY010000090.1 GCA_938015865.1 uncultured Planctomicrobium sp. | reverse complement strand
CCGTGTCATTCCGCGCCCGCTGGGAGCGAATATTCACGCCGTCCAGCGCCCTGATGCCCCGGTTCAGGTGTTGCTGGCGATCCACATGGACACCGTTTACGACGTCGATTCTGCTTTTCAGACGGTTGAGCAACTGGACGACCAGACCCTGCGCGGCCCCGGCGTTGCTGATGCCAAAGGGGGACTGGTTGTCATGCTCTACGCCCTGAAAGCACTGGAGCGATTCGTCGAGAGAACCGGAAACCGGCAAATCGGCTGGCAGGTCATTGTGAACAGCGATGAAGAAATCTCCTCGCCGGGATCGCTTGGACTGTTTACAGAGGCAGCCTCACAGGTGCAGCTGGGCCTGCTGTTCGAACCGAGTCTGCCCGATGGCTCGCTGGTCTCTTCCCGGAAGGGATCAGGGAATTTTTCGATCATCGGGCAGGGCCGGTCCGCACACGCCGGTCGTGACTTTCATCATGGCATCAATGCGATCGTTGCCGCTGCCGACGTGAGTACCCAACTGCATCGACTCACCGGAAGCTGGGAGGGGATGACACTCAATGTCGCCCGGATCGATGGCGGAGCGACCAATAATGTCGTCCCCGCAACCAGCATCATTCGGCTGAATATCCGCTACACCGAACGGGAACACGAAGAACCGATTCGACAAGCCATTCAGGAGATTCTTGATACCGTCTCCGCGCAATCCGGTGTCCAGTTCGAACTGCACGGCAGTTTCGCCTCTCCTCCCAAACAACTGACCGTCGGAACCGAGTCAATGTTGCACCAGTTCAAGAGCTGCGGGGAGGAACTGGGGCTTGATCTCTCCTGGGCTCCTGCAGGAGGGGCCTGTGATGGAAACCGGCTGGCTGCGCTGGGGGTCCCGAATGTCGACACACTCGGAGTCCGCGGAGGGAACATTCACAGCCATGATGAATTCATGTGGATCGACAGCCTTCCGGAACGGGCGGCGCTCACTGCTCTTTACCTGATGCAACTGGCGGAAGGGGTGATTCATCCTCCTACAGCTGCCCCACGACAGGCATCATCTGCCCCATCGAACGAAGAAACAGCGACGGCGAAAACCGGCCTTTGACTCGTAGGAAAATCTCTGTTCGCCCCGCATCTCATCCGTACACTGCATAGAATGGATGACGAAGGAGCCTCACGATGTATGTCATGCGACCTGTCGAACTGGAAGACCTGAACCGGTTGCTGGAACTGGCCGAACTGACATCCTTCGGACTGACCACCCTTCCCAAAGATGCTGGCCTTCTGGAGAAGCGGATTCGCGCTTCGATCCGGGCATTTCGCAATCTGGACGGGGATGAACCGTTCGGAGATGCCTTTCTCTTTGTCCTCGAAGATGTTTCCCGAAAACTGGTGATCGGGACATCGGGAGTGGTCTCAAAAACAGGGGGATTTGAACCGTTCTATTCCTATCAGATCCAGACCAGCATTCATGATTCCCGCATGCTGAACATTCGAAAGGAGGTTCAGGTCCTGCATCTGGATGAAAACCATAACGGGCCGTGCGAAATCGGAAGTCTGTTTCTTCATCCGGATGAGCGACAGGCGGGAAACGGGCGGCTGCTGTCACTCTCGCGATTTCTCTTCATGGCGGAGTACCCCCAGCTGTTCGACAAGGAAGTAATCGCCGAGATGAGGGGAGTCATTGACGATCGGGGACGGAGTCCGTTCTGGGATGCGGTCGGAAGACATTTTTTCGAAATGGAATTCCCGAAAGCGGATTACCTCAGCATCGTCAACAAGGAGTTTATCGGCGACCTGATGCCTCGCTATCCGATCTACATTCCGCTCCTCCCGCGTGAAGCACAGGCTGTGATCGGGGAAGTTCACACCCTCACCCGCCCTGCCCGACGACTCCTCGAGTCCGAGGGATTCGTCTTCCGAAACCATGTCGACATTTTTGAAGCAGGACCGATGCTCCATTGCACACGGGACAACATTCGCAGCATTCGGGAGAGTCACAAGGAACCCGTCTCCGCGATCCTATCCGAGCCCCCAGAGACAGAAGACTATCTGCTCGCCTCCACTTACGATGGCTTCCGGGCAACACGTGCTCCACTCATCAGAACGGAACGCGGAGTGGAGATCCCGGCACAGGCTGCGGAACTCCTGAAAGTGGGGGTGGGCGATGAAATCCGTTACGTCACAATGAAGTCGGCAACATAAGACAGTTAATCCTTTTTCATTTCCTTCATCATGCTCTACATCAACGGCAAATGGCGCGAAGCGAGTGGCGTCCTCTTCTCGTCGATCAATCCAGCGACCGGGGAAACCCTCTGGAGCGGACGGGAAGCAGTTCCCCCAGAAATCGATGAAGCAGTGCGGAGTGCCCGACAGGCGCTCCCCTCATGGATGCGGCTGTCCGTTTCGGAGCGAACAACCTATCTCCATGCATTTCGCGATGAGCTTCGGTCAAACGCAGAGTCGCTCGCCCAACAGATCTCCCAGGAGGTTGGCAAACCACTCTGGGATGCAGCCACCGAAGTTCAGGCGATGATCGGAAAGATCGACACTTCTGTCGCGGCACTCCGGCAACGTCGATCCAGTTTCGAGATTACCACCGCCGGAGGACACGGAGCAACCATTTACAAACCACACGGCGTGATGGCGGTCTTTGGTCCCTTCAACTTCCCCGGTCATA
>CALLWY010000089.1 GCA_938015865.1 uncultured Planctomicrobium sp. | reverse complement strand
TCTAAGGGAATCGTTTCGACTTCTTGCGGCTCTTTTCGTACCGGAGGCAGTTGTTCACGGCGCATGTGACTTCGATGCAGGTTGTAATATTTTGTGAAATCCTCGACGAGATAATCCAAATGTCGTCGCACCAATGAAATGAGCGCCGAGAGCCATTCCCATGTGGTGGCGCAAATGCGATTTTCGTAGCCACCATTCAGATTGGAGCTGCATTTTGGAAGGCTGTTGGATTTCAGGTGAGATAACTACAGTATCTCTCTGAACTCTCTCGGGAAGTTCGCGTTCCGATTTTGCGCCACAATTTCAGACTTGTATTCCCGCACTGCAGTTTCCATTAAGGAACTTTTGAGCCTGTACACAGACTCAGGCAGAGGTCGGTGCTCTATTGAATCTGAAGCGAAGGTGTCTCATTGATTGAATTGCAGAGCCACCCCTGCAGATATACTCACGGATCCTCCTTCGAATGACAATCTTCACACTGAAAATGTCGTAAGCCCAGAATGGCTACGTGTGGCGATCCGGAATGTCGGTACAAATGTCAGGGATTCGATTGGAGAATCGATTCAACTTCTACTTTCTTTTGACTGTGGCCTTCTTCTATTGCCAAGCCAACAGTAATACGTATTAGAAGACACAATCGAATCGGAAGTCTTCAATCGTGTGCCCGCTAGCTTATCTGAACTAGATGAGTCGTTTCCATTCTTCACAACTCATTTGGACGACTCTAGGAATCCACGCCTTCAGAATGGTGTTCTCTTCTTTCAGCAACTTGATTGACCTGACTGGTTCCCAGTCCACGAAGGAGTTCAGAACCAGATACAGGTGAAAAATGGACGCCGATTGGGTATTGTCGTCATCGGCAATTTGGAATTTGGGGCCGATTCAAGGGATCGTAGCGGTCAAGAAGACAATCTGTTCCAACCTGGTGTGGCCGCGATGGCTTTACTGGGTGACTTGGGAGGCCAGGATCCTGTATTCAGGAACGCCCAATACTTTAAGTAAATCGATTGTGCCCAAGTTTCGATGCGGCTCTGTCAGAATCGACCTGTGGCAACTCTCATAACCACTTCGATCTAAGGATCTCAGGCCCTCGATCTGTGTTGTACTCCAATCGTCAGACAGCATCCTCGAAGGAGCGGTTAGCAACGAAAACCGAAATGCTTCAGGTCTCTTCAATACGAATTCGATAGTCCTCGATCTGATGGAACTGAGCGATGAAAAACAGTCAGGATCCTCTGGACGAGTGTTGAGTCGTCGTCGACAATCCGTTTCCCCTGCTACGGACCGGATGGTCAGCTCTGCACTCAGTTCCTCCTCATGACTTGTGGGGGGAAGGGGCGATTTGCCAAAGGAAAGCCTGCGGGCCTATTTTTCCCGCACCGTCCCGATGGGACTGTCCACCTCCCGCAAAAAGGGGAGACGTGGTACCTGGTGGAAGGGGTGAAGGATGCCGCGGCCTTGCATGGTCTTGGCCTTCTGGCCTGCGGGTTGAACACGAACCAGCTTTCTCCTGTGTTTGGCCGACTGTTTCGCGGAGTCCACGTCATTCTGATTCCGGATCGGGACCGGGCTGGAGAGCAGGGGGCCGCCGCGTCCGCTCAGGTTCTCCGTGGGATCGCGACAGAGGTCCGTATTGCCGTGCTCCCCGCAAAGTTCAAGGCGAGGGGAGGGGAGGATGTTCGCGACATCCTTCGGAAACCCAATGGACAGCAATTCATCGAACAGTGTCTTGCGGATGCTCAACCGGTTGAGTGGGAGAACGACGAATCATCTGAAGATCATCAGATGGCACCAGAACTGCCGATGGCGGTCGTTGAACTTCCGAACGGAGAGCCGCTGACACTCACCGTGTTCCCTCCCGATGGCCGCCGTCAACACTTGATCATCGTTCGACGAGGTGATTTTGAATTTCGTGATCAGTTCAACGTCAACAACAGCACGTCTCGGGATCGATTTCTCCGGAAACTTACCGCGAAACTCGGAGTCAGTCCAGATGAACTTGCCGAACGTCTCGAGGCGCAGATTCTGAAGCTTGCGGATCAGTGTGATGAGGGCGTGTCCCAATCTGGGGGTGTTCGTGAAGATGCTCCCGGTCAGGCCACACTCATCGTCACGATGGCGGCAGACTGGGATTTGTGGCACACCCCAGGAAAAGAGACCTTTACCAACATTTCGGTCAATGATCACGAAGAAAACGTCCTCATCAAATCGCACCGATTCAGGCGATACGTCTGCAAACAGTTCTATGAGGCGCAAGGGAAAGTGATCACCTCGGAAGCGCTCTCCACGGCAATCAACTTGCTGGAAGCACGAGCTCACTTCGATGGAGAGGTCTATGCGGCCTTTGTTCGCGTCGCAGAGCAGAATGAAAAAGTTTATCTCGAATTGTGCAATGAAGGCTGGCAAGTCGTGGAAATCTCGGCGAAGGGGTGGACGGTGCTGGACCGATCTCCCGTGCGGTTCCGACGTTCGAAAGGAATGCTGGCTCTCCCTGTCCCTGAACCGGGCGGTGCGATCGATGACCTCCGGGAGTTCCTGAATGTGGATGAATCGTCGTGGATCCTGCTGGTCTCCTGGCTGATCGCTTCGTTCCGTCCTCAGGGGCCGTATCCGGTCCTCGCCCTGTTTGCAGAGCAGGGGGCCGGAAAGAGCACGGCCGGCCGCATGCTCCGAAACCTGATTGATCCCAATTCAGCCCTCTAAGGACAGAGCCGAAGGTGGTCCGCGACTTGGCGATTGGTGCGAGTAATTCGTGGTGCCTGTCATTCGATAATCTCTCCAGAATCCCGTCCTGGCTGTCGGACACACTGTGTCGAATGAGCACCGGCGGAGGATTCGCCACGAGAGAACTCTTTTCGGATCAGGAAGAGATCCTTTTCGAGATCCAGCGACCTGTCATTCTCACCAGTATCGAAGAGATTGCGCCCCGATCGGATCTGCTGGACCGTTGTCTGGTTGTGTCATTGCCCCCCCCATCCCGGAAGACCAGCGCCTTCAGGAATCGACCCTGCTCAGGGAATTTGAACGAGCACGCCCCCGCATTCTGGGGGGTCTGCTTGATGCCATTTCGTCGGCCCTCAAGAACCATGCCATGGTCGTTGTCCCGTCCCTGCCGCGCATGGCCGACTTCGCAGTTTGGGTCACGGCTGCAGAGCCCGGATTGGGATGGCCTGCAGGGACGTTTCTCAGTGCTTACTGGGACAACCTGAGTTCTGCCAATGAACTGGCACTGGAGGCTTCTCCGATCACCACCACTCTCCTGAAATTGTTGAGCCAACAGGGAGGGTGGAAGGGGACCTCTGCGGAGCTGTTACAGGTTCTGGAGTCGATGGCCTCTCCCGCAGTTCAACGGAATGAATCCTGGCCGAAGAATGCTCGTTCCCTCTCCGGACAGATCCGCAGACTTGCGCCCAACTTGCGTAAAGCAGGATGGGAAATTCGCAGCATCCGGAGAAGCCATCATCGAATTCTTGAGTTCGTTCCATGGATGCCTGTCCGAGGGCGGGAAGGTCCTGCGGGAAGGGTGTAAACCGACTCCCCTCCGCCCCCGATGACGGTCGTGACGCAAATGACGCAAATTCCGGGGAACCGTAGGCGACATTGCGCGACACAGTCCCGCTCTCGATGTGGGAGTTGCCTGCGGAGTTTGGTTGTTTTCCTGAACGACACAAACCTCCCGGTTTTCACCTTGTCGCCGCAGCCCTTGATTTGTCATTAGGACACATAATCTGTCACGCAAAATGGGTCATTTATTGGTGGGCCTGGTCCCGGGTGAGGGCGTTCCAAACAGGTTCCCGATGCTTTCATCCTCGACGGCGATGTGCAGGTAGGCGGAGGTGATGGAGACGTTGGCATGGCCAGCGGCGTCGCGGACTTCGGCCAAGGTTCTTCCTCCGGCCAGAGCGTGGCTGATGAACGTGTGTCGGCCGTGGTGGATCGTTAAGGTGCTGAGTCGGGCCAGCCCCAGTACCTTGCAGGCGGTCTTGAACCGTTTTCGTAACGTGTGACGTGAATAAACCTTCTGTTCACGTCCAGGCCGAGACGAACAAAGGAATGGGGACTCTATAACGGCCACTTGGGCCAGTCGACGCTGTTTCCACTGCTTCAGGTCCTCTAGAGTTCCGGCATCCCACCACAGGGGAACGATGCGAGCCTTTCCCCCTTTGGCGGCCCCCTTCCGAATGCGGAGATGTGGACGGGGACCATCCACACGGACATCGCACAAATTGAGGTTGGCGATCTCACTCACGCGCAATCCGCAGCAGGCAGCCAGACGGAACAGGACCAGCAGGAAGTGGACAGAGAGTGACAGATTTTTCCGCTGGTGCAGGTCGTTCAGGACGGTCGTCAGTTCCCGTCGGGTCAGGATCATGGTCGGGGCAATGGAACGGGGAGTGACATAGTACGGCATGTCAGGAGCCTCTGGTGGTGAGGAGTTGCGGAAAATTTCTTCCCCACAGACGTTGCGGGGAGAACGTCTCCGCAGTTACCTCAACTCGGCAGAAGCTCTCAACTCAGCACGGACGCAGTTCGCGCAGTCGGGGTCCGTGTCACTCAGAACAGGCTTCGAATGCACGCCATTCTCGGCAGACCTGCCCAAAGAGCCGCTGCCATTTCCGTGCTTTCAGTTCAGGGGTGACCACCGACAGGGGAGTCTGGTCTACGCTCGACAACGGAAGGTGACGGATCATCTCTTCGAGTGACTCTTTTGATGGAGCCCGCGGGAGCAGGTACTCGTCACAAAGCGACAGCAGCGTCCCTTCATAGTTCCCGGTCAGTAGAACATGACGAGGAATGTCGAGAGACTGGCAGAACAGGGTCCAGGCCTCATGCCCCACCTGGTAGAGATAGGCATGGACCATCAGCATGAGCTCCCGTTCCGGAGGAACCGTCCCTTCCTCCAGCAGGCTCGACCAGGCGCCAAACAGAAACATTCCGGCCGATTCCAGTTGCTCGGTGACATGCAGAAGAGAGAGTGTCTGCAGCATCTGTTCGGGGAACTGAGTGTCCGGCAGAAAGTACCATTTTTTCGGGGTGATCTGGTCGATCAGGGCAACCTGACGGGAATCTTGGACTTCCATTGCCCGGAGACGCTGAGAAATCCGTCGTGGTCGTGGAACGGGGGAGAGTTCGCGGAGGGGAGGTGTGACGTTCGGTTCTGTTCGAGCGTCCCTGTGGCCGGACTGGTTGGTAGCCGTCGCGTACACCCCTTCGAGCTAAGCTTCATCCTTGAGGACCGCAAGAGCGGTGCGGAGGTCGCTCCCCTTAATTGCCTTGGCGTAAATCGTCCGTCGCTGCATCAGATGCCGACCAAGAAGACTGGCCCGGTCGTGGCGGGCTCCTTCCGCCAGTTCAGCGTAGACCCGGTCCAGATAGCGACGGAGTTGCCGGTCGCTGACTTCCCATCCCTGATCCGCCACGTACTGACGAAGATCCGAGAACTCCGCCCCTGCCAGAATCAGTCGGGTCAGTTCATTTAGTCGGCGTCGAATGGTCGTACGGTCCGCTTTTGCCATGGGAACGGTGTTTTTGATCGGGAGTAGGTGGCCCCCATCAAAGTGGCCACCTATTGGTTTTCAGGGTGAGATCACGTCCCCACATCTATTTCGGCACAACGGGATGACAGTTCCGATACAGACGGAATCAGAGTGCGTTTTCACACTGATGGAAGATCGGTGTGTCGAGGGGTAACGCGGACATTGGCGGTTCTCAAAAACCTGCAGAATCTCTCAGAAATTCAATGGAGACGGAGTGTATGTCACTGGCCCTCTGAGGTAACTGATGTCCTGTCGCCGCCGCGATGCGAACCACGAACCCGCAGAAGAACTGGACCAACGATGGATGCCCGCCAGACCACCATTCAGGCTGCCGAAACCATGGCCACCCTCCTGACCCGAATGCAGGAGGCTGCCAGCGCGATCGCCCGCCAGGAAGAGTTCGATTGGGGGATAGCAGAGCAGATGCGGGATGCCCTGAAGTACACCGTCCACGCTGCCTTCGCCATGGGGGTGATCAGCGAGGCCGAAGCGGGCGAACTGGGGTTCCCGGTGCGAAGTGCACCAACGGGACGGCCGAAACGCCTCCGGGCGTCGTCGCGGGGTGGTGCCCGTGGCCTGATGATAGCAGCCGACCATCAGTCTCAACATCAACTGGGGAGAGTTCACATCGCGACGAAGACCACGTCCGCGAAGTTCACCAGTGTCCGCAAGGGGGAGGTTTACGAAACCCGCTCCGGCCAACTGATCGAGGTGACCAATGGTCGCTTGCGGAATGAGGGGGAGCGGGGGGCTTCGTTCACGGGGAGGATGATTGAATTCAATCTGGAGACTGGTCAGCCCGCCCGTTCCAGAACGACCGACCTGTTCTATCTCGATGAGTTGGTGAAGAAACTCACGAAGAAGGACTACGACGAGTGGGCTGAAACCGGCCGCAGGGAAGCGGAAGCCCTGGCGACTGCTGAAAACCGATCGATGGACTCCCAGCCAGAACCACCTGCTGCGAAGAAGAACGTTGAGACCAGGTCGCCGCGGAAGATGAGCGCGCTGGAAGCGGCAGCGATGGTGCTGGCTGAGTCGGAGGAGCCACTGACTGCCAAGGGGATGATCGAAGCAATGGGAGCCAAGGGGAACTGGACCAGCCCCGGAGGGCAAACCCCGCACGCAACGCTCTATGCAGCGATCATCCGGGAGATCCACGTCAAAGGTTCTCAGTCCCGATTCCGAAAAGCGGACCGGGGACTGTTCACCCTCAACGCGGAGGGGAGGACCGTCGACAAGGACAAGGCCTCGAAGAAGGCCGCTGGCAAAAAGTCCAACCCGCCTGCGGATGGGACTCCCGGTCCCAAGTCGGTTTCTGAACTGTCCCAGATCTGAGGTGAGACCATGAAAACTCCAGAACTGAAATTTGCCGATGCAATCCGCGAGGTAACCGCCGCGATGCAGAAGACAATTGATGACGGGTATCGATCTCGCATGAAGGATGCCGATGACTTGGTCGACGTGCTGCTGGCCATCGCCGACCGTCTCGACCCGTCGGTGGCGGAACCGCCGGTGCCGGACACGATCAAACAGGCGGTCGTCCCCTGCCCCGACTGTGGAATGGCGGATGCCGATCGACTGCTGCGGATGGCGGAAGAGTTTCCCGGCGCGGACAAGTTCATCCGCTGCGATAAGTGCGGCACGATCTTCGATCTACATGCCTGACTGCTGGGTCCCCTGGGAAATCCCGGCCTGGACCATCGAATGCTGCGGCCAGATGCTTCCCCCGACAGGCATTGGCGACCTGATCGAGAAATCGTGGCTCACTCGGTCTTAGCTGAAATGAGGTCGCGGGGGCGGTTTGGGGCGAGTAAAATCCCGATTGTGAAGACTGCCGCATAGAGCGGGAATTCTACCATCGAACCGTCGTAACTCGTTTAGCCGTTTGACAAATCAGTTTTGACAAGTCAATACTGCACCGCCGAATCGCGGTGTTTTTCTACTGCACTTCGGCGGTCGAATACCTGTTGGCCAACGTTGCGGATGAGCCGCATTGGTTCAGGCGCAACGCCACTGGTGGGGCTACCCCACCGCAATTGCCCGGGACGCCGGGCGTCGCTCGATCCGCAACGGTTAGCCGATTTGGAGGATGGTCATGCATCGATGCCTTTTCCTGCTGTCATTCAGTTGGCTGCTACTGTCCGGTTGCAGCAGCGGAACGTCCTCGGGGACCGACAGCAACATCCGTACGTCGCCGCTCGGCTACACCGCTGCCCTCAGCCAAAAAGACGCGAAGGATCTAGTTGCCGCGGGCCGGAATCATGACGCTGTGTTGGCGATCCTCTATCGGATCTTCCCGAATCCCCCATGGGCCAAAGTTCTGACCATGCTGATCTTGGAGCACAACGAGAAGTTCAGGAAGGAAGTCGAAGCGAAAAACGGCGCTGCAGGTGTCGCGATAGATGTTTGGGGCTTGCGTCGTCCGGAAGGCGATGTAGGGACGGGTCAGGAATGGTATCAATCGTACATCGAGAAAGCCATCTTACCCGAAAGCTGGCACAGGAATCTGGAGATGAGTCGTGCGGCACAAACGATCGCAGTTTACTGGACGGTAAAATCAAGAAGTGAGTAATGCGAGGCCACCAATGGACAGAATCCTCACTCGCACCTGCACAGCGGAGCAGTGCGGCGTATTCATGCGGAATTCATGGCGTTACGCCTGCGTGGGAAACACCCACATCCGTATTCACCCGCCTACGTCGGATGTGCCGGTGCTTCCTCCGGGCCCAGTCCGTCACGTCGCAACGATCGAAATCCTGGATTCGGTGTCCGAGCCTTGGGGCCGCGCGGAGCAGGCCGCGGTCGATGCGGTCATTACGGTGTTCGGCTCCGCACTATCTGGGAGCGGCGGCTAACCAGTCGCTGCATC